>JAVBKH010000022.1:0-7908 GCA_031554155.1 Oscillospiraceae bacterium | reverse complement strand
ATGCAGATTATGGAGCTTGTTAAAGAAAATATTTTGCCGCGCGATATTGTTACTGAAAAAGCGCTACACAACGGCCTTGTAGCAGACATGGCGCTCGGTTGCTCAACAAATACAGTTTTACATTTGCCTGCAATTGCATACGAAGCTGGGCTTAGAATTAGCCTTGAAGACATTGAAAAGATTGGCGAAAAAACCCCGCATATTGTTAAAATCAATCCTGCGGGTACGCATTATATTGTTGATTTGCATTATGCTGGCGGCCTTCCTGCGGTGCTGAAAACGCTAGACGAAATTGGGCTTATTGAAAAAGATGCCATGACTGTGAGCACAAAGACTGTTGGGGAAGTAATCAAAAACGCGAAGGTTCTTGATTCTGATGTGATACATTCAAAGGAAACTGCATATTCGCAAACTGGTGGTCTGGCTGTATTGTGGGGCAATCTCGCGCCAGAAGGTGCCGTGGTGAAAAAGGGCGCAGTATTGCCAGAAATGCTGGTTCACACTGGCGAAGCAAAGTGCTACGATTCAGAAGAGGAGTGCTGCGAAGCGCTTAGACTTGGTAAGGTTGTTGCAGGAGATGTTATTGTTGTGCGATATGAAGGCCCAAAAGGTGGCCCTGGAATGCGCGAAATGCTTTCGCCGACTGCGACGCTTGCGGGCATGGGGCTTGACAAATCCTGTGCACTAATCACAGACGGTCGCTTCTCAGGCGTTTCACGCGGTGCGTCTATCGGACACGTTTCGCCAGAAGCCGCTTCTGGTGGACTTCTGGCATACGTTCAAGATGGTGACAAAATCAGCATAGACATTCCTGGTCACAAGATTATGCTATTAGTCGACGACGCTGAAATTGCTCGACGCAAGGCAAGCATGGAGCTAAAACCACTCAAACCGCTGACGGGCTATTTGAGACGTTATCGCAGCCTAGTTACATCAGCGTCAAAGGGTGCTATTTTAGACGATAGCAATATATAAAATAAGATCCGCAGGCTTGTATTCCAAGTCTGCGGATTTTATTTGCTTGGTGAATTAACTTAAAAACAGTCTACCCAAAGACGTGTGACGGGTTCGCAGATGAATGAGTTTTGGCTTTATCCAAAACGGTATAAACGAGGTTGCGTTCTTCCTTCGGTGATAAGCAATTAAACAAAAAACAAAGGCCAATGTCTCTCAAAAAGGTCTTTTGGTTCTTTTCTCCTAAAGAAAAGAACATCATCGGATTACAAGTTAATTGACTATATTTATCTGTATCGCTTGCCTTCGCCCTCATATAGCCTTATTTTTTTCATTGGTGTGTTGCCTACTTCAATTGCAGGCTTGTTATAAAGCGGAAAATATGTGCCTTGTGGCGAAATGCCGACAACGTTGTCGCCAAGCCACTTCACGCGGAATTCGTCGTCGATGGCTTTTTCCACGGTTTCACGCGCAAGCATTGGGAAAGTTATGGTTATGACTTCGCCTTTTCTTACTGCACCAAGCTTTAAGAATACATTGTCAACACAGGGCAATGTGCGGCCAGTCTCTTGCTTCTTTTCAGAACCATGCGTGTACTCAATTTTAATCGCGCCATATGGTGCCCAATCTGGTGTTCGGCAAACCAAGTCTTGAATGTCTTGCTTGGCTGTGATTACGATTTTGCCGTCGTAGGGCATGTAACTTTCAAGTTCAAGCCATTTTGTGTTGCGGTTAAGCAACAGATTTATCGAAACTCGTCCACGAACCTCGGTGACTATGTTGCTCCAGCCATAGAAAAGTCCACGTGCGCCAGATGCAACGCAGCAAGTCTGCACGTCCATGATATGTCCACGGCCCTTGTCTCCGTTGTATACGAAGTCATTTGGCGCGGCATATCCCGCAAAAGCACCCTTTAGTCTGTCGCCCACCTTATAAAACGTCTTGACCTTGGGGATGTCCTTTTCTTTTGTGTTAAGCTGATGAATCCAAGAGGTGTCGGTTAGTTGAGATTCAACAAGATGACCGCGTAAAAACCGTTCAGCCACAGCCCAATATTTTGTATATCCGCATTTTGCGAGGGTTATGGCGCAGCCGATTGCGTCCACAAGAGTGCAAGTTTCATGCTCGTAGCCTTGGTCGTGCATGTCACCGGGTGTCCAGCCAAAGCTAGTGCACCAATTTGTCAGCGCCCAGTTAAGTGAACGTTCAACCCATGCAAGCAACGCGGAATTTGAGGTATAAGAAGCAAATTCTGCAATAGAAAACAGTGTGCCCATTCGTGTGTGGAAGTGGCCGTTTCGGTATTCCAATGCACCGCTAAAGCTGCCGTCTGGCAAGAAAGCGCCACTTCTCAACGTGATATTTGCTACAAAATTCTCACAAAGCTCAAGTGCTTCAGGGCTGCCTGTAAGTCTATGCCAAGTGAGAATCGGGTTAACTTGACGCCCCCACATTGCGCAAGGGTCGTAGGCTAGGCGTGTGTTTACTGCATCAAGGGACGGCCAACCACCCTCAAAATATTCGCTTGCGGGGTAGTACCAATTCTCACGTTCTTTGCGAGCAATGCGTTTTAGCGCTGCAACATGGCGGTCAGCATAGGCTTTAACGTTGTCGTCGCCAGTTGCCTCATACCAAGTACTAAGTCCCAAAATCACGGCTCTCTGGTCAATCATGGAAGCACCTGCGCGAAAGGGTGTGCCAAGACGCCCAAGCTCTTCAGGGGTAAAGGTATTGCGGCGGTAGCAAAGGCCGTCTTCTTTGATGAAGCTCAGCAAATTGCTGCGGTAACGGTTCTCGACTTCTTCGCCCTCGGACGTACCTGTCATTTCGCGAACAAGTGCGATTGAATCAGTCAAGCGACCGTGGCTGCTGCCAAAATCCCAGTTACCGTGACTCATCCAAGCTGCGTTATTTTCGTCTGACTGCAAAAAGCCACTAAAAAAGGGAATACCCTCATAATCATCATCTGCCACGTTTAGCATGGCGTTAAATGCCATTTGAGCGTGTTCGGCTAAATTTAATGTGTTGGGAATTTGTCTCTCAATAAAGTTGTTCATTGACCGTCCTCCTGTTTTAAATAGTCGTACACGCTAAAGGTGCCATCAAGTTCTTGCACCATGTTTATGGCAAGCATATTCCAGTTCAAAAAACCTGCGCTCATAACTGGCGCACCAGTCTCTGGCGAGTAATATTCATGAAGTTCTCCACTTTTTTTAAGGTCTTCGCCTAGAAGCCGCAAGGTTTTTTTGCATATAATTTCAGCTTCACGCTTGTATCCGTAATTCAAAAGTCCACGAAAGACAACGTAATTTACAACAAGCCAAATTGGGCCAAGCCAGTTTGATGGATTGTTTGTCTCGTCAAGGCAATACATCTTTTCGTCACGAGAAAGTGCGCGGATACCAAAATCACTGCAAAAAGTTGGTTCATCAAATATATGTAGCTTAACAATATCGGCAGCCTGTTTGTCCGTTGCAATACCTGCGAATAGCGGGATAAAACCAGTCCAAGTGCGAATTTTAATCGGCAAAGTTTTCCAAAAAACCCCAAGGCCTTTGTGAAACCAATCGTAGCTGCGAGTCTTGATGTCCACATCAACCGAATAGAAAAATCTGTCACGGTTGTCGTAGCATTCTGCTTGAATAGCGTCAGTAAGACTTTTTGCTTTGTCAAGATAAAAAGCCTCTCTGTCTAGCTTGCCAAATGCTTTTTGAATTTTAGCCATTGCTTTAAATTCGGCCACCATAAAGCTGTTAAGGAAAACATTAGCGGTGGAAAAACGCGGACGACCAAAGCTTGCAGGGTCGTTATCCATTCCAATCATAACATCGTCAGCCCAAACATAAAGTCCGCAAGCTTTGTTTAAATAATATTGGTCGTAACAGTCAAAGTAAAGCTCAAGCTTGGAAAGATGTTCTTTAACCCAATCAAATGAGCCTGTGAATCCGCTTATAATGGTTGTTTGCTGGCACAAAAACGGCTTGTGCATGTTTAAGATTGCACCTTCTTTGTGCTTGCGAATAAGATATGATTCTTCGTCGTCGCCTTGAATGTTGTTGCTGACCATCATCGGAATATAGCCGTCCTCAAGCTGAAACGAAAGAAAATTCAGCACATTGCCCATGGCGTATTCGGATAGCTTGGTTTTATAGTCAGAATCATTATCTTGGGTTTTAGAAAAGCCAAATAGTGCATAAACCGTCCAAAATGTGTCCCAGTCCCATAAATTCCCCTCGTAAATTGAACCTGGGTCAATAAAAGGATATGGAAAACGCGTGCCTGCCGCTTTAAATACTCGCGGAGATTTTTCTTTTATATATGCAATAATTTCGTTTAAATATTGAGTGCTAACCTCGTCCATTTGCAACCTCCTAAATTGGTATTAATACGTTAAATCTGCACCTCAAAAAGCAGATGCAATTTGAAATGCAGATTAGTTTAACTGCAATGTACAATATGTTATCCCTTGACAGCGCCAGCGGTCATGCCCTCGATAACTAGCTTATTTAGCGTGATATACAAAACAAGCGTAGGCATAACAGTTATGGCAATGCACGCGAATATTGCGCCCCAATTGCGGTTTCCGTACTGGTCTGAAAAAAACAGCAAACCTGTTTGAACGGTTTTCATAGCGCTATCTGATATAAAGGTCATTGAAAACATGAGGTCGTTCCAACGGAAGTAAAACTGTATTACAAGTACGGTTACAATGCCTGTTTTCATCAGCGGCAACACAATCTTTGAAAAAACTTGATAAATATTCGCGCCATCAATGACGGCTGCCTCCATCATTTCGTTAGGCAAGGCCACAAGGTAGCTGCGCATCAAGAAAATTGAAAGCGGCATACCGAAAGCTATGTACGTTATAATTAAGCTTAGGTAGTTGTTGAGTAAGCCAATCTTGCTGTAGATTGTGTAAAGTGGTATAAGTACGACTGCTGTTGGCACCATTATGCCACTTAAAAATATTTTCATAACCTTGTCGCGTAGCTTCCACTGCATTTTAGTTAATGCAAAAGAGGACGTTGTGGAAAAAAAGACAATGAACACAAGTGAGCTTATTGTGACGATTGCACTGTTCTTAAAGTAAATGTTCATGTGGCCGCGATTCCATGCGTCAACGTAGTTTTGCCAATAGAAGCCTTTGGGGAAAGCGTAGGAGGCTGAAAGTGCAAATTCTTGGGTGGATTTCATTGAGCTAAGCAGAATCCAAAGTATTGGGTACAATTCCACAAGCACAAAGAGAAAAATTAGAAATTTACCGATGTAAGATGCTATGTTAACCTTGCGCACCATATTTTAGTCCTCCTTAATATTTCTCTTTGCCAACTAAATTCACTATTGCAGTGATAAGCAGACATTGCACAAGTATGAATATTGCAACCGAGCTGCCATAGCCATATTGATTAAACTTGAACGCATTTGCGTACATGTTCATGGACATTGAAGTTGTAGCGACACCAGGGCCGCCGCCTGTAAGTGCAGTTGCGCTTTCAAACATTTTGATTGTACCAGTGAAGCTAAACACAAAGCATGTAACCAAAATTGTTTTGAGCATAGGCAGCAATATGAATCCAAAAAGCCTCAAGCTATTGGCACCGTCAATTCCAGCGGCTTCAATAATGTCTTCTGGAATGTCGACAAGGGCACCGTAAATTATAACTGTGTAAAAGCCGATTGCGGTCCAAATATCCATTACGCAAAGCGATGCAAAGGCTGATGCGCTTGTGCCAAGAAACGGCTGAATAAATTGCTCTAGTCCAGCAGCTTTAAGCAATGCGTTAACTAGTCCGTAAGTGGGAACTAGTGCGGTCATTTTGATAAACATCTGCGCCACGGCAACCGCTGGCAGTATGGTTGGAATAAAAATAATTGTTCTAACAAGCGTTTTGGAGCGTTTGACAGCGAAATGAACCATCAAGGCAGAAAGCAATCCCAATATTACTTGGCATGGTGTGACAATGGCGATGTAATGCCAGTTAACTTTAATTGATGACAGGGTTTGAGGGTTTTTGAAAATCTCGAAATAATTTTTAATCCCATTGAATTCGAAATCAATGCCAGGCATACCTGAAAATAATGAATAAACAAATGTCCAAATAATGGGGACAAATATTATAAATACAAATATTATAAACGCAGGTAAAACCATCAGGCAGATTGCTTTTTTGTCGCGCAATACTCTTTCCATAGCTTCAACCCTTCTCTGAGAAAAGCTTTAAATATGGGCTGTGGAAATGGTATTCTTGCGAACACCATTTCCAACCCAATTTTAAACTATTGTTTTTGTGTGATTATTTTCTGCTTTTAGCAGCGACTTCTTCAAGCTGTTTGCAGTATTCTTCAGCGGTCATTTCGCCAGAATAAAGCATAGCTATGTTGTTCTTTGCGATTGTGGAGGTTTCGTTATCCATCTTAGCTTCGAACCAGAGGAACGAACCCTTAGCACTCTTCAATGAATCAGCAACAATTTTGGTGTAATAGCTCATATCTGCTGGCATATTGTTGATTTTGTAGCCCTTGAATGTGCCGAAATTTTCCATAGAATAATCGCCGATTTTGGGGAACACGAATTTCATCCAATCGCCAACAGCCTCGTCGTACTTTTTGCTTGAGAACATGAGGATATTTCCGCAGTTCATGCTGTAATCGTCGAGTGTGCTCTTATCGTTGACAAGGGGAACGTTAAAGTAGCCAATGCCTTCAGGGCCTGCTGCGTTTTCTGGTTGAGAAAGGTTTTGTGTGAACCAGCTACCATTGTAATGCATAGCGGCTTGGCCATTCATTATCATAGCACTTGCTGTGCTTTGGTCGATAGTTGTCATGCCTTCAACAAAATAGCCTTTTTTAGACATATCTGCGAACATCTGGCAAGCTGCAACGTATTCTGGGTCTGTGAATTTCTTTGTGCCGTCAACAGCGTCTTTAACAGCGTTTAAGCCAATGCTGCGGACCATGTATGCATTAAGTACACGAGTTACAGGCCAAATATCTTTGCCGCCTTCAACAAGTGGAATGATGCCTGCATCTTTAAGCTTTTGGCATACAGTCATGAATTCGTCCCAAGTTTTTGGAGCAGCAGTGATTCCTGCTTTTTCAAACAAAGCCTTGTTGTACCAAAAACCTTCCATGTTAAGGCCGAGAGGAACGTCGTAGAGACCTTTGCCATCAACGAGTGTTGTAAGTAGCGAAACAGCACCGTCGTCTAGGCAATCACGAATTCCAAGGTCTGTGAATGTCTTATCTACATCAAGAATTTTTCCGCTATCAATAATCGGCATGAGGCGTTTGCCAGATTCGTATGCGCAAACCTCGGGCAAATCGTCGCTTGATACTAGAATTGTGACCTTTTGGTCAAGTTGGTCAATTGCAACGAATTCATACTCAAGCTTGAAGCCGTCAACAGTTTCGGCATACTGCTTCGAAAGTTCGCTTAATATGTAGCCGTTTGTAGCTGGGTCGGTTTCGTCCCAAATGGAGAGGAACTTGATAGGTCTTGATTGAAATTTTGTTGCAGGAGCAGCTTCAGAGGAAGCCGCAGAAGATGCAGGTGCTGCTGCTTCTGATGAAGCGGGAGCTGCGGAGCTTGCGGGAGCAGGAGTGCCACATGCAGAAAGTGCAGATGAGGCAAGGATTGCTGCAAAAATAACAGCTAGGATTCTTTTTTTCATTTACATTTGACTCCTTTCAAAATCAGGGATAAATCAGCTTAAACGTTTGGAATCGAGGATTCGCTTGATTTGATATTGTGAATCCTCTTTTCATAGATTAACTATATCATTATTAAATAATTTAGTCAATAAAAATTTAAATTTTTAATATTATTTATTGAACGTTTTTGAAACAAAGTAATAATTCAATATAATTTTAGTATTTTATTTACTTTTTTGCATTGATTTTCAACTAAAATTGTTATGTTTAATTAATTTATAAATTTATGTGTTATTAAATAAT
>JAVBKH010000109.1:0-7619 GCA_031554155.1 Oscillospiraceae bacterium | reverse complement strand
GCGACAGGCAATAACGTTATCGGTGTTTCCTTAGGCTACTACTCGCAGATGTTCATGGAGGGACAAAGCAGTAGCAAAATCGTCGTTAATGGCACAAATGCTATAGGAGTTACGTTAAATAAAGCGTATAATACTAATTTTTGGGGTTGGTGGATAGTTGCAGAGGGAATAGACAGCATAGGTCTTTCGTGTGGTGAGGGGGTACAGATTTCCTATTTCAACATCGTATCCGACGGCATAGGAGTTCGCAGCGGCAAGGGCTTAGGGCTTTTTTACAATACAATTAAGGGGGTAACGGACTCCGTTTCGGCAGTAGGAATAGAAAAAGATTTTGTTAATTATTTAAACCCACCTGTACTGTATTTTGTCCCACGTAGGTCGGAGGTAGCGTATTGGAAAGATGCAGAATATTATTATGACGTTTTGTCCTATGGTATTAGCATAGGACAAAATGAGGATATTGGAGATTTACAGTTACCTAAAGTTGATTTTCGTGTTTTCGACCCAGTTGAACAAGACTACTCTTTCTACTTACCAACTGGCTCAGTTCCTGTAGAGTACGGTATCGCAGGAATTAAGACAAATGTAATTGAAGATTATAAGATTACCGCTACACCGAAGGTTCCATTATTCGCTAGTGGAGTAGATGGGTTTGGGCCTCACCAAATCGACTTGCATGTTTATGACCCCAATAAGCCTTATATTACCAGAATAGCTACCCCCTATGACCAGCCACGAATTGATTTAGGTGCAGAAATACCTAGTCATTCCAAGGTTATTGTTCATGTGAAGTATGAAGGCAAAGATTGGCAAACCATTGAGCAAGAAAATATAGAGATTCTTCAAAACAATCAATCAATAGCGTTTGACCCAATTAATTGTTATTTTGATGTAAATGAAACATATATGTTTATGATTGAGTTTGAAGGCGGAGCAATGAACGGTATGCGCTCAAATGAGGTATTGTATCACTACGTATACACTGAAGGCGGGCACGGCGGCAGAGATGACAACGACGACCGCGGCGAAGTGCCAGACTTGCCAAATGAAAGCGTAAGTTCACCACAGAATGAAAGCAGCAAAGACAAAATCCGCCGCCCAAGTGCGCAAGCATTGATAACCATTGCACCAAAGGTGGACGAGCCTAAGCTGAAAGCATCAAAACCAAGCGAGCCAGAAGCCTTGGCAAAGCCTAAATCAAAGCTTGCGCTAAGCCCTCAAAACATTAACTATTTGTTGCAGGCAAATCCAAATGGGCTTACATTAATTGAAAACGGAATCAAGCTAGTCATTCCGACGGACGCTTTAGAAAAGCTTGCGCTTGACGGCGAGCTAACATCAAAACTAAGTATGCCAAGCTCTGAAAGCTTTGAAATTAAGCTAACAAGCGGCGACCATGAGCTAACAGACCTTGGCGGACTGGCGTTTGACGTATACATTCCATATCTTGTAAATGTAGCTGATATCGACAATGTATACTGTGATAGTGCAAACGGTAAAAGCTTTAAGGCAAGCGGCTACGACGAGAGCAAGGTCAAATTCAGCATAACAGAAACGGGGTTGTTCACTATACATAAGCGTGAAAATACCACGGTGCAGCAGGTAGTGCAAACGCAAAGCACCCCCAATGTCACAAATCCCAAAATCGAAACAGCAGAGCCAACCCCAACGCACAAGACAGCAGGCGTTATCTTGCCAATTGCAATTGGTAGTATAGTAGCACTTTCTGGCATCACAGTGTTGAGGGTAAAGCGGCGTGGACGTTAATAAACGACATAACTTAAGTTACGCCTTGCTGCTTGCGGTTGTTGCGTTGCTGTCGCTAACTGCATTTGAGCTATCGTATAAATACGACAATAAATACACCTTTCCACGGCATCAGTCTGGGATGGGCGTGACTATTCTTGACATTAAAGCCTATGAGCAAAGCCCGTTTTTATATCTTACCGACGGTTGGGAGTTGTACACAGGCAAACTTCTTTCGCCCGATAAAATATCGGGGCAAACACCCTCGGCATATGTGTATATAGGGCAATATGGCGGCTTTGACATGGGCAACGCCAAACTGTCCCCATACGGCCGCGCAACATATCGTATGACGGTATTCTTAGACGATATTCCCCGCGATTACGCGCTAGAGCTAAACAGAATCTATTCAACCTATCGGCTTTGGATAAACGGTGAGCTTCGCCAGTATGTTGGAATGGAGGCTATCGGCGATGCAATCCCCTCGACGGACGGCTCTACGGTAAGGCTTAGAGCTGCGGGGAAAATTGAAATTATAGTTGAGGTCGAGGACTTCAAAAGCTTTTACAGCGGCATGGTATATCCCCCCGCGTTTGGAAGTCCCGAAGCTGTGGGGAAAATGCTGTCAACTCGCTTGATAATTCATACCGCGGGTGCTGCAATTGCTTCAATAATCGGTTTATTATGTATCCTTATGCTTTTCTTAGGTCGCCGAAAGCTGCCATATGCGGGGCTTGCGTTTATGTGCGTGTGTTTTATGGGTAGCAGTGCCTATCCTGCATTACAGGCACTTTCTATTAACAGCAGTATTCATCAGATATTGCAGCAACTGTGTTATTACGCTACATTTTTGTGCGTAGTGTGGCTTCAAGGCAAGCTTTGTAAGATTCCCAAAAGGCTTTATTATACCATTAGTATAATTGCGGCGGTTGTACTCGCAAGTGTATTAATTCGGCCGCTAATTTCTGTATCAACCGCTGGCGAGCTTTACCGCTACAGCTACATGCTAACCTCGTTTAAATGGCTTGTTTCGGCGTATCTAATAATCACTGGAGCATTCAGCGTTCTTCGTGGCAACCCGTACTCCAAGCCACTGCTTGCAGGGTTTACAGTGTTTGGTTGCGCACTAGTCTCCGACCGTTTGCACCCGCTGTTTGAGCCTATTTTGCTGGATTGGAACGTGCAGCTTGCAAGCTTTAGCATTATAATTATTACCGCAGGAATTTTCGGGTTTGATTTATTCTACCTTTATCGCGAGGATATTGCTTTGCGTGAGCGTCAACGTCTTGACGAATTTCGGCTTGAAGCGGGCAAACATCATGCCGATTTGCAGCACAACTACATAATGCGCACACGGCGTTTGCTTCACGAAACCCGCAGTAATCTCACAGTTATGTGGCATTATCTTGACGAAGGCGACAATGTAAAGCTTAGGGAATATCTCGACAGCCTACTTAACACAGAAAACAAAGCCCCATCATACTACACCGACAATGAGCTGATTAACGCAATACTGTCGCTTGAGTTTGGCCGCGCCAAGGAGCTTGCTATTTACACAGAACACGAGTTTAGCGGCATAATTCCCAATTTAAATATTAGCGACAACGACCTTGCAAGCCTGCTTATGAATCTGCTTGACAACGCGATTGAAGCTTGTGGGAAGATTGAAAATCGCGAAGACAGATGGCTCTTCCTGCGCGTTACCTATCAAGAAACCATACCATATCTTGAAATTGAATGCCGCAACTCTATGGTTGCATCTCAAAATGGCTTTGAAACAAGCAAGGCTGATAAATATGCACACGGCTTTGGTATGAAAATTATGAGACAAATTGCCGAGAAAAACGGCGGAAACTTGGAACTTGAAACAAGCGAAGAAAGCTTTTGCGCATGTGTAAAATTATTTTTGCAAGAAAGCTTTGCCTATTAATTTAACATTTTAAAAAAATTAGCTCGTTGCTTTTGGTTATGAAAAGCAACGAGCTTTGTGCTGTCAAATAATAGGTTTAAATATACAATAAAGTCGAATTGTAGGGATTAAAGTTTGTTAATGTAGCTCTCAAAGCTCACTGCTATGGTATACTATATCCCTAATGGCTAATCAGAAAAATTTCTATTTTTGCGAAAGGTTAATGATTCATAATGTCGCTGTTTAGTGCGCTTAACATATTTTTATTGCCAATTAGCGTAATGGTATTTATTATTTTGGACTTTGATAAGCATATTTGTATAGATAAAGTTCAAAAAAAGCTTGCGCTTTCTTTGTTCGTTTCAATTCTATTTGTAATTATAATGGAATTCCTCAATAAATCTTTGGATGGTATGCATGGGTCTTTCGTCCACGTTGTGTTATGCGCAACGAAAACTTTATATTTTGTATTGCAACTTATCAGCGCGTCTTACCTTTTGCTTTTTCTCGACTATAATGCAAATAGAAAAAAATCTCGCACACAGGCTTGGACCAAAGTTCTCTTGGCAATTGTTTTGTTTGATGTTTTTCTACTTATATTAAATTTTGGGGGTAAATTTTTGTTTTATTATTTAGATGATAACGTATACCAAAATGGTGAATTACTGTGGTTGCGTTTGATTTTATCTTTTTCCCCAATTGTATTACTTATGTTCGATTATCTGATTGACAACAAAAAAGTTACAATCAGCCAATATGCAATAGTTGCTTTCGTAGCAATATTAGCAGGCTTTGGTACAATATGCGACCTACTGGTTAAAGAAAGTATGATTTTGTGGCCGTGTGTTGTTATAGCTATGTTATACACTTATCTGTCCATGCTTCGGGCAAATTACCATTTGGACGCCCTCACTCACGTTGAAAACAGACACAGCTTGGATAATTATTTGCTAGAGCTAAATACTGAAAAAAGGGACAAGACCTATGGTTTTATAATGATTGACTTGGACAAATTCAAACAGATTAATGATATATATGGTCATGCAGTTGGTGATGATGCGCTTCGAGATTCATCAAATATTTTGAGAGCCACCATATCGCCTATGGATTTTTTGGCGCGCTATGGCGGCGATGAATTTGTAATTATTGCGCAAAACTGTCGAAACATACAACCGTTGGTCGGCAAAATTAATCGAAATCTGCAAAAGTTTAATGACAAGCACATTCGGCCATACACAATCGAAATGAGTATTGGCGGAGACGTGTTTCTCCCTAGCGACACACTAAAGCCTGCGGAATTTTTACATAAAGTAGACGAATACATGTTTCAAATTAAAAAAGAAAGGTCGGCTAAAAACAAATCCACAAGATAGCCTAAGCCTTACTTTTTTACGGTAAATGAACTTCACAAATTTCTTCTTGGAATGACTAAAAAGTTATATGTCTATACACGTTAAATAATAATGCAACACTTTGCAAGAGCACTAGAAAAGGTGCTCTTGCAAAGTGTTGCATAGTGAATTTTCTGCGATTGAAACGATAACAAAACTCGTCAAGATAACGCTGAAGATGCAGTTCACTTAGTCCGTGATATGTACCCATAATAAAAGCTTTGGCGTTTGAAATGATGGTATCTATCGGATAATAGCTCAATAAAAATTGAGTATCATCAAACTCGATAACAGAATAATTTGTATGTGCCTGATTGCTCCTAGGGTTATTCATGTGGGTAGTCAACAGCTTCTGTGCAATATCTTTATTTGAACTAAATACAATTTCATTATCTTGATTCAGTAACGAAATATTGTTGTTTTCTGAATCTTTTGGAAAGCTTGCAAAGCTATCAATAGGAAAACTGACAACTAGAATAGCTAAGAACTGTTACGCAGGCATATTGTTTCTAATAACACTCACATAATCTCATTATTTGTGCAAGCTGTCAATAGATTTATAATTTCTTACAAATGGTATAATTTGTATGTTGCATTGGCTTGGCGGCGTATGCCACGGCTGACATAAGACAACACGAACCTAGTAGGTTTGGCAAAGTCCTAATACATTCTTGATACTTCCCGATATTCGTTGACAAACTCGCTAAGGAAGATTAAAATAGTAATATTGAGCGAAAAGCTATCAATAATACATAGCCGAATATACGGTTACTACGCCTAAACGCATTAGTCGTGTACTTTAATTTTAGTCATATTTTAAGAAGATAAAAACCATAAAAACCTTGGGAGGTCGAAAAATGTCAGATAGATACGAAAGTCCTTTATGCAAAAGATATGCAAGCCAAGAGATGCAGGAAATTTTTTCGGACGACAACAAGTTCACCACATGGCGCAAGCTTTGGATTGCGCTTGCTGAAAGCCAAAAGGAACTAGGCTTGAGCATCAGCGAGGAACAAATAGCTGAAATGAAAGCCTTTGTAAGCGACATAAACTATGATGTAGCGAAAGAAAAAGAGACTGAAGTAAGGCATGATGTTATGGCACACATACACGCTTATGGCGTACAGTGTCCCCTAGCAAGGCCGATTATTCATCTCGGCGCAACCTCTTGCTACGTTGGTGACAACACGGATATTATTTTGGCCAAGGCGGGGCTTTTGCGCGTTAAAAAGCTAATGCTGAACGCTATATCCAAGCTGTATGACTTTGCTGATAAATACAAGGCTTTGCCAACGCTTGCGTATACACATTTTCAAGCTGCGCAGCCTACAACAGTGGGCAAACGGGCCACACTTTGGCTGCAAGATTTATTGCTTGACTTGGAGCAGCTAGATTTTACAATGCAAAACCTAAAGCTGCTTGGTTGTAGAGGAACAACAGGCACATCGGCGAGCTTTCTTTCCCTTTTTGAGGGCGATTATGAGAAAGTTCAGACGTTAGAGTGCAAGATTGCTGAAAAAATGGGCTTTGAAAATGTCTACGCGGTAAGCGGACAAACTTATTCAAGAAAAGTGGACTACTACGTTGCCAGCGTGCTTTCGGGTATAGCTCAAAGTGCCTATAAATTCTCAAACGATATTCGTCTTCTCTCGCATCTAAAAGTGTTTGACGAGCCATTCGAGGATAAACAAGTGGGCTCGTCTGCAATGGCGTATAAGAGAAACCCCATGCGCAGTGAACGAATTGCTTCTCTTTCCAGATATGTCATAGTTCAAGCGCAGAATCCCGCCCTTACTGCAAGCTCGCAATGGCTTGAGAGAACCCTTGACGACTCAGCCAACAAGCGTCTTTCCATACCTGAAGCCTTTCTTGGGGTTGATGCTGTTTTATCGCTCTACATCAATATTATTGGCGGAGTTACAGTCTATCCCAAAATCATAGAAAAACATTTGAATGAAGAGCTGCCTTTCCTTGCTACGGAAAATATACTTATGCACTGCGTAAAAATGGGCGGTGACAGGCAAGAACTGCATGAGCGAATCCGAAGTCACTCCGTTGAAGTTGCAAAGCAAATTAAGCAAAACGGAACAGCGAACGACTTGATTAGCCGAATTTTGTCGGACAAAGCTTTCCCCATCACACAGGAAAGCATGGATTCCATCATGTCCGCAAGCAATTTTACTGGAAAAGCAGAGGAGCAGACCGTCGAATTTTTACGCGAGGTCAAGCAGCTCCTTGATTCAAACAAAGACCTCATTGACATTGATGTCGTAATAAATGTCTAAAACAAACTGATATAAAGAGAAAAAGAGTTGGGTAAACGATGCTTACCCAACTCTTTGCTTTATTAATCCAAAATTTCTGCGTGATATTCCTGCAAGGATTTCGGTGCTTGCGAATCTTTTTTTCGCACCTCGCAAATGCCTGCAAGCCCTGCTCTTGCCGCTGCAAGAGTTGTAAAATACGCAGTTTGTGTGCGTATGGCCGCTTTGCGAATGTAGCTGTCGTCTTGGCCTGCAATTACGTTTGCCATTGCTGTGTTTATAATTGCATTGATTTCTCGCTTTTCAATC
>JAVBKH010000245.1:0-6648 GCA_031554155.1 Oscillospiraceae bacterium | reverse complement strand
TATAAAAATATATAAAGGGGCGCAAAACGTGTTTTAAACGCTCTGCGCCCCTTATCGAAAATATTGTTAAACACATAAAAAGGCGAAGCAAACCCGTTTTGGGTATACTTCGCCTAATATCAATAAACTTAACGGCAACATCTAAGCTGCCCACATAGCAAGTCCATTTAAGAACTCAAAATACATTAATATACATATTATATAGTATGGCTACTTAATTGTCAAGCTATATAATGTATTTATCCAAAATATGTTTCGATGTAATAGAATTTGTAATCGCTAATTAGTTTGACGCACTGATCATATTGAGATTCATCAAGTTTCTTGATTTTATCGGTTCCGAATGTCATGTGCAGGTCCTTGTTTAATCGACCGAAGACGACTTTGCGTGTAATTGATGTTTCACAGAAAGTCCTTTGTATTCCAGCCATGATTACGCTGATTTTTCGTCTCTTGAGTTTTTCAATATTATAGATTTGAGATGAATTGATAGTCATAATAAAACTTCCTTTATTATGTTTCTACCCCCATATCTCGTGCAGTTTAATTTATTGACTATAATATTCATACAATATGTTTTGAACAATTTTGAATGAAGTCCGCATAAATGATAAAGTATACCATACTTGAAATCCAGATTAATCCAGTCATATTTTCAATTTCTAAGATGTTGCCTACGTTTGCCTAAATCACTCCAACCTTAACAGATTCTTCGTCAATAGATGCAGCGTACAATGTGTTTTTGTAGTAAAACTTAAATTCAATTTTTGAAATGTTAGTCGGGAGATTTGGACTAAGCGTAGGTTCTCCCGACACAAAGCTTAAACCTGCAAACCCTAGAATAACTGCCTGCCAAGTTTCGCCAAACCCAGCAAGATGTAACCCTTCTTTGCCAGTATTGCCCATAATTTCCTTTATGTCGAGGAACAATGCTTTTTTAAAGTAATCAAACGCTTGGCTTGTTAGTCCGTTTTGCGCGGCAAATAAGGCGTGCGAAGCAAAACTAAGCGTAGAATCATGCAGACAAAGTGGCTCAAAATCATTCCAGGCATCGAGTTTCTCTTTTTCTGTAAATATTTTTGGCAAACGGCTCATTAAGAGAAGAACGTCTGCCTGTTTGACGACCTTGTACCGCTGTAGTCTATCAAAACATACATGATGATAGCTTGCGCCTAAATCTGGTTTAAGTTGGTTTGTTTCCACAGGCTCAAGTAAATGGAATGTATCATCCGTTCTATAGCGACCTGTTTGTGGGTCTTTTGGTAGTTTTATCGAATCGTAGAGCAATTTCCACGAAGAGACCTCGTAGTCAGTTACGCCAAGTTTTGAATACAATTCAACATTATTCTGTTTCAAATAATTCGCTGCATTAATTGCAAGAGTCAAATTTTTCTGTACAAGTACATTGGTGAATAAATTATTATTTGTAATACCGCAGTATTCGTCGGGACCTTTGCAAAAAAGTAAGTTTGCTATACCAGTATCATTATCGAGTGTATATCGGCTTTTCCAAAATCTCGCAGTTTCAATATAAACTTCCGCCGCACCGTTTTTGTAAAACTGCTGGTCACCAGACATCTCTATGTATTGGTCGATTGCATACACTATATCCGCTGTGACATGCAGTTCACTTGCACCAATATCCCAGCTTTCGCACTGCTCTGTTCCATCATAAGACACCATCCATGGATAACGCGCACCGGCGTTGTTCATTTTTTCCGCATGAAGTCTCGCCTGCGGTAAGGTGTTAACCCGAAATTGCATTAGACTTTTTGCCGCATTTGGGTCAGTAAACAAATAAAATGGCATTATGAAAAAGTCCGTGTCCCAAAAATAACAGCCTTTGTAGCGAGTGTGGGTCAGCCCCCTCGCCCCAATGCTGACAGTGTCATCTCTTGCGGAGCAATTTACGATTAGCTGATAGATGCAATATCGCAATGCGGTTTGCATATTTGCGTCACCAGTGATTTCAATGTCACAAACATTCCATTTTCGGTTCCATGTGTCTTTATTGTTCTTGAGAACTTCTTCATAGCTCCAATTTTCGCCTAGTGGCGCAATTAGCGGGTCTTTGTCACGGCTTGTCGTGATGGCGGACGCTTTTTCTATTGTTATCCGTTTTCCGTTTTCAGCTTCAACCGCAAAATGCAAGCCCACCGCTTCAACTTTGCGATTAAACGACTTCACGTACGCATTCTTATTTATTTTGAATGCAACCTCTTGCTTTATGACTATTTTTGTAATATGCGTTTCAAATTCGCAAGCAAATCTGTTGTCCGAAAATACAACAGATTTTTCTGTTGCAAGCTGTATCGTCTCGTTGTTTTCTTTAACTTGGTCGTCAGGTATTGGACAATTGCACGATGCAGTGAGTACGCCGCTTTCAATTTCAATTTGCATATTTGCTTGTGGGATAAGTGTGGTGCGTTGCATAATTAATGAGGGCTGTTCAAGCGGGAAAAATCGTTCTTGGATTATGTCTAGCTTTTTTCCGTTAATCGCAAGAGTGTACTGTATCATCAACAAACCGCAGGATAAATCAAGGGTTCGTGTAACCTTTGAATCCAAGGTGGGAGTTTGACCGTCAATCAAAATTTGTTCCCATATTGGTGTCGGCAAGTTCACAAAATCGGTGATACCTTGCTTTATTTCGTCAAATATACCTGCAACAAATAACCCCATCTGAACAGGATGAGGCTTAGGCGCAAATGTCGAATATCCTCTTGCACCCATGCGGCCGTTTCCAATGAAAAAAATACTTTCGAGGAAATTATCATCTAGGCTTGTTGACTCGGCTGATATTTCCCAATTGGATAGCTGTATATCATCACGCATTTGTGTCGCTCCCTTCGAAAGCCAAGCGCATGGAATGGCATAAAAATCCTGCGCATGTGGCAAATGCTTCACCTGTTGTACATTCTCCAGTTGTTTCATCAACACTTTCGCAAGCTATCATATTATCCATGGTGATTTTGTGCAGAATGTCCTTGCAATGCTCTTTTCTGCCGCAGATAAGGCTGTTTGCTATGCTTAAAACCCACGGATGCGGTGCGTGTGGGCAGCCAATCTCAGCAATTTCGCTGTTGGCAAAGCTAAACTCGTAGTCTGCCGAGCGTATTTTAGCAACGGTATTCAGATAGGTTTCATCATCTGCATCGCAAAATCCAAGATGTGGCATTAGTTGTAGGCTTCCTGGTGGCTCATCGTAAACATCATAGTTGCCGTTTAAATCCACTGACCATGCGTAGAAGTTTTTACCCTCTGATTTTTTTACGCAGTGATTCAAAATTGCAAGCTTTACCGCTTGTGCTTTATTTTCAAGCACCGAATATGTTGGATACATATTTTTTATTGCATTCAAAGCTTTCCAAACAAGTACATTGTCGTATGTTAGGTATGGGTACACAATTTCGTCATCTGTAGGCTGCAAAAAAGTGGAATACAGCGCAACATCGGAGTGACGACGGGTTTCAAGTTTTTCAAGGATTTCAGCTACTCCTTTTTGCACGTTGCTTACTTGAAGAAATGCCGTATCCTTTGTCGCTTTGATGTAGCTTTCAAGTGCTAAGACGGGTGCCATTAACTCGTCTAGCTCAAAACCAGGCTCTAGCACCGTACCGTCAATAAACCTCGAATGCACACCAAGATTTCGACGTTGGCGACCAAACACATATTCAAGCATTTGTTTTGCAAGCTTTGGGTCGGCGTCAAGTATTGCGGGAAAGCTCCACAAAAGGCTGTCTCTATCCCAGTAGGCAGCACTAACGTAGTACCTTGGGCTACGGCTTGTGACGAGCACCAGCTCTTCAGTGTCAAGCGTAATTCCAGTGGAAAAAAACATACAGAAAAATAGATTTATATTGTAAATCTCGGTGAGCTTTGAGTCCGATAGCTTTATACTGCGTTTCTCAAGCCAATTTATTGTGCGTTTTAGCTCGTAGTCATAGCCTTGTCGCAACATTTCCTTTGCGGAGGTAGCAGCGGCTACTTCTTCAAATCCAAGCCCCCAATACACCGTCAATACGCAGCTTTCATTCGGCTTTAGGGTTTCATTTCGATTAATGCTATATGAAACCCCTGCATCGTCAGTGTTAAAATTCGACATGCATGACAAATCCGTCATAGGGGCAAAGCAAAACATTGGAACACCGCAACGCAAATCGAAAATTAAGCCGTCATTCCATTTGCTATTAAAGCAGTGCATACTTCCTTCAATTTGTTTGTCTTCGTTTACGCAGTGCCATGTTGAATTCCAGCTACCCTTTAGCCCAAACTGAATATTTTGTTCTGTGTCACTTTTATTTGTAACCTTAAGTCTCACAACAAAGCCGCGTTCCTCAACTGGTGTTAAAATTATTCCAGTTAGCGCAAAATCTCCCGCCGTACACTCAAACTGTGGTATCCAATAGTTTACGCGGCTCCATTTGAAATTTTCGAGTGTCATTTGTTTTCCCCCGACAGAAACAAACGGCAAAATAAGCGGCTCATCGTCGCCTCTTACATCGACAAGACCCTTGTAACCCATATGTAAAAACGTGAAATCTTCGATGCCTGCGGTTGCCTCGTTTATTTTCGGCAAAGAAATCATTTCATTGCCTGTAGGAATATAGCGAACAGTCATACTTGCACCTCATTATTGTTTTTAGTTAATCGATTAAACAAATTATTAAGTAAAATATAACATATTTTTTCTATGTGTCAATAGATTTTAATAAAATTTAAATTACTATTGACAAAATACTTATTTTTCTAGTATTATTAATTTGAAAATAGGTTAATCGCTTAAATTAAGGAGAATGAACATGAGCAACAGAATTACATTAAAAGATGTTGCACAATCCGCCGGTGTTTCTCCTGCAACTGTGTCATATGTTTTAAATGGCAAAAAGACAATCTCGGACGATACGAAAAAGCGCGTCATGGACGCCATAGAGCAGCTTGAATATGTGCCTGACCTAAATGCCAGAAGTCTTTCAATGCGTGACTCTAAGCTAATTGGCGTAGTTGTTCCTCAGACTGAGCCTGGTAGCAGACTGATGTTTCAGAACAACTTCTACAGCGAAATTCTCGGCAGTATTGAATATCACGCAAGGCTACGTGGTTATCATGTGATAATCTCTGCCACAGACGCAAACGAAAGCTATTTAACGCTTGCCATGGAGCGCAATCTTGACGGCATTATTGTAATAGGAATGTATCCAGACGAATTTTATCAGCAAATGAAAAAAACAAACATTCCTATAGTGCTAATCGACAGTTATTGCGACGACCATTACTACCACAGTATTCGTGTAGATGATGCTTACGGCAGCTATCTGGCGACAAAGTACGTCTTGGAATGTGGTCACACTGATGTTGCGTTTTTTGCGGGTCAACTCAAAGAAAACGGAGTAATGAAAAAAAGGCTGACCGGTTATCAGCAGGCGTTAAATGAAAGAAACATCGAATTTCGCACAGAATATGTTTTTGAGGGCAAAATCGACTACGACAGCGGGATTGAGCTTTCAGATAAGCTTTTAAAATCTAAGCTTAATGTCACGGCAATAGTTGCAGCCGCAGACATTCTGGCAATTGGCGCAATGAAAGGGCTTTACGAGCAAGGTATCAAAGTGCCTGACGATATTTCGGTTATAGGCTTTGACGACCTTGAAATTTCAAAATATCTAACACCCGGACTTAGCACAGTAAAGCAACAAATATCCCAAAAAGGTGAATGCGCGGTTGAAATGCTGTTCAATAGTATGCAGAACCCTAGTTTGAGCAAGCAAGAACAAATTCTGCCGCTATACCTTGTGGAGCGAAATTCAGTCAGAAAAATTTGAGAGGAGGTAGTCTGTCACAAAATGTATTTCCCTAAAAGCAAATCACAAAAAAGTGCGGCTTACACCCACCTGCAACAGTTTGTGTAAGCCGCAGCAAAGAGACACCCGAGGGGTCTAATCGCTATTACTTAGTGTAAGCGAAAATGACCAAAAAATCAACCACTATTTTAGGAGGACTTATCATGAAAAGGCTCTATTCTTTTTTGGCAATTGCCGCCTCGCTTACACTTGCACTAACAGGTTGTGGTGCCGCAACACCAACTTCATCAACTGCTGAATCAAAAGCAACCTCTGAATCTGCATCCGAGTCGTCCGCTGCAAAAACAGATGAAAAAATAACCATTAACTTTGAGCAATTTTCTGGTGCTGGTGACAACGAAGTCTATCTGCAAAAAATGATTGACGCATACTCTGCGCAAAATCCAAATGTGACTGTCAAGCTGCAATCTTATGGTTATGCCGATTATTTCACGCAATTGACCGCTAAGGTTTCAGGCGGCAAAGCGCCAGATGTATTCGAGCTTAACTACGAAAACTTTGTTTCGTATGCCAAAAAAGGTGCGTTAATGCCATTAGACGCTATCCTGAAAGCTCAAAGTATTGACGCATCCCTCTACAACGATATGGCTTTAAAGGCATTTCAAGCAGACGGCAAGCAGTTTGGCTTACCTAACAGCTTTTCTAATGTCGTACTTATTTACAACAAAGATTTGTTTGACAAAGCGGGGGTTACTTATCCCACAGACGACTGGAAGTGGGAAGATGCAATGTCCGCCGCCGAAAAGATCCATGCACTTGATAAAAATATTTACGGGTACTATCACCC
>JAVBKH010000056.1:0-9851 GCA_031554155.1 Oscillospiraceae bacterium | reverse complement strand
CTTAGAATGCGTGAGATAAAGCAGTCAGTCCTTAATTTTTGGGAATATCGAAATGCTAGGTAGGTGGCGAGTTCGCTTGGAACCTTGGCACTCTGCTCTTTTTCTTGACGAAATAACCGTCTGCGGAAGTATAGTCAACGCACTTTAAAATTAGCTTAAATAAAAGTCTGTTATGTGCGTTGCCATTGGGTAAATTAGACTTAAAACAACTCCCCCGCCATGTAGGCGGGGGAGTTGTTTTAAGTCACACAAAAGGAGCGGGCAATTGTAGTCAATTTAGTCAGCTATCCTTTAATCGCGCCACCTGTTACGCCTGCAATAATTTTCTCGCTCAAGAATAAATACAGCACAAACGTTGGCGCAAAAACAATGACAACACTTGCAAACATGCCGCCCCAGTCGCCTGTGTAGCGCATGGACTGAATCATATTATACAATCCGACTGCAACTGGGCGAATTTTTGACTTGTTTGCGAACACCATCGACATAAAATATTCATTCCAAATTGTGATAAAATTAAATACAGTAACAGTTATTACGCCGGGTTGTGCAAGGGGAAACATTATTCTCCAGAATGTACCAATCGGGCTGCAGCCATCCATTGCAGCGGCCTCTTCAAATGTGAAACTTAAATTTTTAAAGAAAGTAAGCAGAAAGAAAATCGTGAATGGAACATTCATTGCGATATATAAAAAGATTATGGTAGGCCGTGTATTAGTTAATTTTAAAGCGGTAATCATGCTGAAAAGTGGTATAATAATCATAATGGCTGGAATTCCAAGCGCTGCCGCAATCATGTTTTGAATAAGTGTATTGCCCCTAAATTTAAAGCGGCTCAAAACGTAGGCAGCAGGTGCTGCAACAATTATGATTAGTGAACATGAAATTACAGTGTAAATTAACGAGTTTAAAAAATAAATATTTACTTTTTGAGATTGCCAAGCCTTAACATAATTTTCTAACATTAAGTCGAATCCAAAAAGCCTCTTGAAAAATGTTTTCATCATATCATTGCTAAAAATTTCGTTTGTTGTTAGCAATGATGCGCAGATAACCCACCCCACCACCGCAAAGGTGAAGAGAATCCAAATTGCGCAAAACAAATATCCCGGCGAGAGTTTAAGCTCTTTTTTAATATTGACAGGCTCGCTTGTTGGTTTTATTTTTGCCATTAAAGTTCCCCTCCTTCTATATTTCCACGTCGTCATTGCGGACTATGAAATTCGTTAAAAAGAAAACCACCACAACCATTAACGCCATCATAACGCCGATTGCAGCTCCGCCGCCTGTGTTGCGCGCTGTATTTGCGGAAGATGAGCCGCCGAACACAAGCTCGAACATATAGTTAACTGGGGTTACTGTTCCGTTTGAGAGATTCACAGGGCTAAACAATTGACCCCAAACGAAAAAGCCTGCCGCTGCAACTGTCCAAATTACTATGTTGCTGCGAATAACACCCTTTAACAAGGGAAGAGTTATGTAGAAAAATTTCTGGAAGATGTTTGCACCCTCCATGCCTGCGGCCTCGTAATAGTCGATACCAATGCGCTCAATTCCGCTAATAAATATCAACATATGGTATCCGACCATGCCAAAGCTGTACGCAATTGTCATGCTCCAAAACAGCAAATCTGGCCCAGTCCACATAATCGGTGTACCACCGAAAAATTGAATTACATTGTTGAACAGGCCGTAGTCTACATTATAAACATAGTTTAGCCACATTGTGCCCATTGCCACCGCGCTAATTACGTTTGGTAAATATATCACCGAGCGAGAAAATCGCTTGTAGCGAATGCCGCTTGTGAGGATTACCGCAAAGAGCAAAGCAAGAATTAGTACACAAATTCCACCAACGAACCAGAGAGTCATGATGTTTTTCATTGATGTTAGAAAAAGGTTTGAATTAAACATGTCAACATAGTTGCCAAGCCCGTAGAAGTGCCATTCGCTGACTGGCTGCGCAACAGTTTCGACTTTGAACAAGCTCATTACAAATGTGCGGAAAACAGGGTATAGAAATACTAGTAGATACAACAACACGGCGGGAGATAAAAATGCAATAATCATCCGCGTGTTTTTTTGTTTTAGCAAGATGATTCCTCCTCAAACTAAACAAACGCGGCGGCAGCCACTTGGATGCCACCGCATTTTGCAGTTAAATATTTACGGTTTATTTCTTCAGTGCCTTCATTGCATCTGCAAATTGTTGGGCTGTACCTGTGCCAGAAACCATTTTTGCAAAAGCTTCTTTAATTGCTGTGTTGATTTCGGGGTCATCTTCCATACCAGCAGCCCAGTTTAGACGCTTGGTTGTGCTATCGATAATTGATTTTGCCTCTGCGATTTGCTTGGGCCAAGTTGCATCGTTTGCAACTGGAACGCCCATGCTTGTGTCAGCAAGTTTTTGGTCCCATTCGCCGACTGTCATAAAGCGGACGAAAGCAAAAGCTGCATTTGGGTACTTGGTGCTCTTGTTGATTCCGAATGTCTGGCAACCGTAGTTGTTTGTTTCGGTGCCGTCGCCTGTTGCTTCAATTGCAGGCCATGCAAACTGTCCCCAATTTAGGTCAGGAGCTTGTGCCTTGATTTCGTTAGGTAGCCATGTACCGTTTAGATACATTGCAACTGTGTTCTTAGCAAATTCGTCAACTTGGCCAGCGGGGTAAACGTTAGTTGCTGCTTTGCTTGACATGTAGCCTTCTTTAATCATAGTTTCCCACAATTGAGCGGCTTTTAGAACAGCAGGGTCAGAGAAATCACGGTTTTTCACCATTTCGTTGCATTTTTCCATACCGACGATACGGTCTAGTGTGTAGCCGAAAAGTGCTGCCATGTAAGCGTCGTCAACTGTGATTGCAGTAATGCCTTTTTCCTTTAGCTTAGCGCAAACTGCAAGGAATTCTTCCCAAGTTTTTGGGGAAGCAGTAATTCCTGCTTGTGCGAACAAATCTTTATTGTACTGAACAACGAATGTAGAGGGTTGGTACGGTATGTTGTGAATTTTGCCGCCATCTGCAAAGCCTTTAGCTGCGCCAAGTTGCTCTGCAAGATTGATGAGTGTTGCGTTGACAACACTGCGGTATGGTTGGCCGTTTGTGTCTTCGTAGCTTGCGTTTGCAAGTTCATCGAGTGGGAGAAGATAGTTGCCCCAAACGTTGAGAACACGCTCGATGTCTTCATCAAACAAGTCGATAACTTCGCCACCTGCCAGAGCTGGCTCAAGTGTTTTGCGAATGTCGCGGCCGTTGAAGTTAATGTCAACAGCAACGCCTGTTTTGTCTTCAAAAGCTTCAGCAGCTTCTGCAATGACTTGGCCCTGTGGTTCAGCTTCGTTCCACATTGTCCAGTAGACAAGCTTAGCGTCTTTTTCAATAGCGCCCACGTCAGTTGCGGCAGGAGCAGCTTCGCTTGCGGCGGGTGCTGCGGACGATGCAGGTGCAGCTTCGCTGCTTGCGGCGGGTGCTGCGGACGACGCTGCGGGGGCAGCCGCGCCACATGCTGAGAAAATCATTAGTGCCACCATTAAGAGTGAAACCAGTTTAATGCTTTTTTTCAAAATAATATCCTCCTTCAAATTGTGTATGGTCTTCTTTTTGTGCAAGGTAGTGCAAATTGACATTTACTTGTGACGTTTGCATTGGATATTTGTACTTATTTTACAACATTTGGTCGAAATAGTATTTATAATATTTGCTTATAAATTTATGATTTTGGCCACAGCCTATAAAACGGCGGAGGCATGTACAGTTCGCCTGTATTCAGAAGGGGTCATGCGAGCTTTCTTTTTGAATTGATAAGAGAAATAGTGAATTGAGCTAAAACCTAGCAGCTCGGCGATTTCAGTAAACGAGAGCTTGCGCTCGCTGATGAGACGTTGAGCCTCAGTAATTTTCATATTTTGGTAGTATTCCATAATTGAGCAGCCAGCTTGTTCGCGAAACAGCATCGTGATATAGCTTTTACTAAAGCAAATCTGCTGCAATACGTCGTCAAGGGTTATTGAGCCGTACAAGTTGTCGGAAAGTATGCGGATAATTCCGTCGACGATATTGCTTTCTCCCTGTTGTTTTGCGCTTATTGACGCTCTTGACTGCCGCGAAAAATCGTCATTGCCTTGGATAAGCAGGATAAGCAAAAGCTCCATGTAATTTTTTATGACTTGTTCGCAACCAAAAGGAGAATTCTCGGCGAGATTGAGCTTGGTTTGGTTTACATCGTTGAGTGGGTCTTTAAAGCATATTTCGCCAAATTTTAAGATTTTTGAAACGATTGCGCGAGCCTCATTGTTCAATGTTATAATTTTATTTTCAAAAAAAGACATTGCGGGGCTTTTGCTTATAAAGGACAAAATTATTACATTGGCAAACTGATTTTTTGCCCAAATGTTGTGGTATTCGTTTGGCTTGTGGAACACAGCCTCCCCTTGATGCAAGTCTATGCCCTGCGTATCGGCAACAATGCCTATTTCCCCTTGGTCGACGTAGGCAATCTCCCAAAAATCGTGTTTTTCGCCGACAAAAACAAAATCCTTGGAATATTTAAAATAGTGCAGCGTCACAATCTGGTCAATTTCAATGCTTTCGTGTAGCTTGGTGGGCGTGAAAATTCCTATTTTATCCATATGTATTACGTTCCACATCCTGTTTAAATTGACTTAAATACTAGATAATATTTTATCATATTTTAATAATATGTGCAATATAAATAAATTTTTGATAAACAATTTTGCTTTTTAATAATTTACACTTAAAACCCAACATATAACGAATATTAAATAAAGGTGACATTTTTGTAATAAATATAGATTATTTTTTATTATATGTTAAAATATAAATGAGATTGGAAACGTTACCAGTATCAATACCAGAAAACTACAAAATAATACTTGACGACATAACACCAACCTATAAAATATGTTTGAATCGAATATGTGTGATTAATAAAGCGAAATTAATATAAGAGAGTTTTTATGTCTGACAATGTAAACATTATTGATATTGCAAGACTTGCGGGCGTCAGCGTCAGCACAGTTTCACGCGTGCTTAACAATCACCCCGATGTCAGCGAAAAGACTAAGCTCGCTGTAAAGCAGGTAATTGAGGCGTACTCGTACATTCCCAACAACAACGCGCGCAACTTAAAGCGAGAATCTATGCGCGCAATTGGTGTGGTCGTCAAGGGCTTCACTAACCCGTTTTTCACGCAAATGCTTAATGTTATACAAAGTGACTTGGACGCCCAACGTTACACCATGCTCCTGCATCAAGTTGACCAAAATCAAGACGAAATTGAGGCTGCGTTGAGCCTTGTTAAGGAGAAAAAGCCGCGGGGATTAATTTTTATGGGCGGCAGCTTCAAACAGCGACGCGATAAGCTTGCCATGCTTCGCACACCGTTTGTCATGGCTACAATCACAATCACGCGCGACGTTGACAGAAGCACATTTTCTAGCGTGACAATCGACGACTATGCGGAGGCTTATAAAGTCACCGAAAAAATTTGCAAGGGCGGGCATACCCAAGCCGCCGCTATCGGATATTTTCACGATGACAAGAGCATCAGTCGGTTGAGAATTGAGGGCTTTAGAGAAGCCTTGAGAGCAAACGGCTGCGACTACAGCGACAAAAATATTGCGTATGCAGGGGATTTTACAATGCAGGCAGGGTATCTTGCCGCACAAAGATTGCTTGCTCAAACCAAATTCACTTGCTTGTTTTGCATCTCGGATTTATTGGCGCTTGGTGCAATTCGTGCAATTTACGACGCGGGGTACAAAATTCCGCAGGATATTTCAGTTGTTGGCTTTGACGGAATTGCAGAGGGCAGCTATATAATCCCGTCCCTTGCCACAGTGAAGCAGCCAGACAAAGAAATGGCCCACGAAAGTGTTCGCATTTTGATGGCCGTTTTGCAAGGGAAAGCTTCTCACGAGCACAAGATTTTTACTGCGAATTTTCACGAGGGCGAAAGCTTTCGGAATCTATAATGATATCGAAATTGCATAGCGCGATTATTGATATATAAACCAAACATAATTTAGGAGGATATCTATGAACATCAAACGCGTACTATCAACCGTAGCAGTGACAGCAATGTTAGCATCTGTCTTTGCTGCATGTGGCAGCGCAGCACCTGCTGCATCGTCTGCTGCACCCGCAGCGTCGTCTGCTGCTGAAAGCGTAAGCTCGGCTGCACCAGAATCCAAGGCTCCTGAGGCTGCTGCCACAGGCTCTGTCTACTTCATGAACTTCAAGCCAGAACAAGATGCAGTATACCAGACAATTGCCGCAGAATACACCGCAAAAACAGGCGTGCCTGTTAAAATTGTCACCGCAGCATCGGGCACATACGAGCAACAACTTCGCAGTGAAGTCGCTAAAAAAGAAGCTCCAACAATCTTCCAAATCAACGGACCTGTTGGCTACGCTAGCTGGAAAGACTACACAGCAGACATCAGTGGCTCCGAAGTTTACAGCCACCTTGCTGACAAATCCCTTGCAATCGGCGATGGCACAGCAGTTTACGGCGTACCATTCGCAATTGAAGGCTACGGCATCATAGTCAACAACAAGATTATGGCCAAGTACTTCGCAATGGACGGCGCAAAAGCAAAGACAATGGACGAAATCAACAGCTTTGCTAAGCTCAAAGAAGTTGCTGACGACATGCAAGCTAAGAAAGCTGACCTCGGCATTGAGGGCGTGTTTGCTTCAACATCGTTGCTACCTGGTGAAGACTGGAGATGGCAGACACATCTTTCCAACGTTCCGCTTTACTACGAATTCCGCGACAATAAGGTTAACCTAGGCGACGCAGCAGGAACTGCAACAGTCAAGTTCCAATACAACGAAAACTTCAAGAACATTTTTGACCTGTATCTAACCGACTCAACAGTCGCTAAGACAATGACAGGCTCCAAGTCCGTTAACGATTCTATGGCAGAGTTTGCACTTGGTCAAGCTGCTATGGTTCAAAACGGCAACTGGGCATATGGCCAAATCGCAGGCGTTGAGGGCAACATTGTCAAGGCCGAAGACGTAACCTTTATGCCGATTTACACAGGCATGAGCGGCGAAGAGAAGCAAGGCCTTTGCATTGGTACAGAGAACTTCTTCTGTATCAACAAGAATTCCGCGGAAGCTGACCAAAAAGCTTCACTCGATTTCTTGAACTGGCTGTACACTTCCGACGAAGGCAAGGCTCACGTAACTAAGGACTTGGGCTTTATCGCTCCTTTCGACAGCTTCTCCGACAACGACAAGCCCGCAGACCCACTTGGCCAACAGGTCATGGCATGGTCAGCAAAATCAGGAATCCAGAATGTTCCGTGGAACTTCACAATTTATCCTAGCCAACAATTCAAAGATAGCTTTGGCGCAAACCTTCTGCTTTACGCACAAGGTCAAGCAGAGTGGTCCAAGGTTGTTGAGGAAATGGTAGCATCATGGAGCGCTGAAAAAGCAGCAGCGAAATAACTTTCTTTGATTGTATTTTATAGGGCGGGCGCAAAGCCCGCCCTTAATTTTAAAGCTGTGTAAGGGGTGACGGTATGCAAAAAAATCTCGCAAAATACTTCCCTATATTTGTATTGCCAACTTTGCTCGCATTTTCCATAGCATTTTTAGTTCCGTTTATCATGGGGCTTGCGTTGTCGTTTTGTGATTTTACTATAGTATCAGATGCAAAATTTGTTGGGTTTAGCAACTACGTTCGTGCGTTTAATGACCCAAGCAGCAATTTTTTGTATTCACTGGGCTTTACAGCTAAATTTACTGTAGTGTCAATCATATCCATTAACATATTTTCGTTTGCTTTGGCGATGCTTTTAACTCGCGGCCTTGCAGGCACAAACCTCTTTCGCTCGGTGTTTTTTACGCCAAACCTAATCGGCGGAATCGTGCTTGGCTATGTATGGCAAACTATAATTAATGCTGTACTCAACCGCTTTGATGTAACCTTGCTATTCGACCCCAAGTTTGGTTTTTGGGGGCTAATACTTCTCATGAACTGGCAAATGATTGGCTACATGATGATTATTTACATTGCAGGCATACAAAATATCCCCGCAGATTTAAAAGAAGCTGCCGCAATTGACGGAGCAAATCCAAGCCAGACACTTTTTCGCATAACTATCCCAATGGTTATGCCATCAATTACTATTTGCACATTCCTTACATTGACAAATTCGTTTAAACTGTTTGACGCTAACCTCGCCTTAACAGGCGGCGGTCCCTCCAACCAAACCGAAATGCTTGCGCTAAATATTTACCGCACATTTTACAATCGCAATGGTTGGTCTGGTGCAGGTCAAGCAAAGGCAGTGGTATTCTTTTTGCTAGTGGGACTTATCGCGCTGATTCAAATTAGAATCACCAGAAGCAAGGAGGTTGAAAACTAATGGCAAGAAGAAAAATTTCCAGTTTTTTCTCATATCTCATTCTTTGTGCGTTGGTTTTGCTTTTCCTGTCTCCCATGCTCGTTATCCTCATAAATTCTTTCAAGGGCAAGCTATATATCTCTAAAGATTTGTTTGCTATGGTCAATGCCGAAAGCTTTGTGGGTTTTTCAAACTACGCACTCGGCTTTACCCGCATGAATTATTTTGGTTCGTTTTTCACCTCGCTGTTTATCACGGTAGTATCAACCTTGTTTATCGTTTTACTGTGCTCAATGACGGCGTGGTATTTAGTACGCATCAAAAGCAAATTAACCACGGCGCTGTACTATATGTTTGTTTTTGCTATGGTTGTGCCGTTTCAAATGGTAATGTTCACCATGAGCTGGGTCTCAAATCAGCTTTTGTTGGGCAATCCTTTCGGAATTTTGCTGCTGTATGTTGGCTTCGGCTCGGGCATGTCCGTTTTTATGTTGTCGGGCTTTGTAAAGAGCATACCCATTGACATTGAAGAAGCCGCAGATATCGACGGATGCAACCCAATCCAGACATTTTTCCTCGTGGTATTCCCAATAATGCAGCCCACTGTTATCACCGTTGCAATACTCAACGTCATGTGGATTTGGAATGACTACCTATTGCCTTTGCTAGTCTTGGATTCAAAATATTCAACGCTGCCAATTGCAATACAAAAAATATTCACAGGCTCATACGGCGGTCGCGACATGGGCGGATTAATGGCAATGCTTGTGCTGTCGCTCATTCCGATTATCGCATTCTATATCGCCGCTCAAAAGCATATTATCGAGGGCGTTGTGGCAGGCGCTGTTAAGGGCTAGGAATATCAAAGCTAAAATATTTGAGTAAAGCCACCAGTTCATTAGCTGGTGGCTTTATCTGTCAAAAAAGCCGCCTTCTGGCGACTTTTTTCGTGCCTAAACAAGCAAAATATGGTATAATAACCTTACCCATTTGCGAAATCATAGATTTCGAATGGGTCCTAAGAACATTTGACCATCAAAAATTATCACTTACGTGATAAGCGCAGCTATCGCTGCTTTAAAGCACTTCGTGCTTTGCTTTTGTGGTATAATAAAAAATGATAATAAACGTGATAGAAAAGGGATTTGACCTGCGCGCGACAGTAGAAATGCACTCATCACCGAGGCCTTCACCGAGTCGCAATCTGGGTCAGGCTTAAGTTTTCTGCCATGAACCTTAAAAAGCTCGCAAACTGGCGTTGGAAACGCCGTACGCCTTGTTGCTTTTTCGCTTCTTCTCAAACATTTTTACTGTACTTTACCAAAACTGTGCTTTCACTCGCGTGAACTTAATTGATAAGCAAAAGAAGCGGCCGTGGATTTGTCCACCGCCGCGTCTTTTTGGTTTGAAATTATGTTTGGCGGGTTTGCTGTGGGCGCGAAATTGAAAGTACCTACTTCGGGCGGGCGGT
>JAVBKH010000237.1:0-11905 GCA_031554155.1 Oscillospiraceae bacterium | reverse complement strand
CTAAATTTTTAGTGCTTTATCAAGGACTATGTTTTTTTTATAGTCGCTTCTCACGCTTCTTCTCTGCCCCATATGCTCGCCCCACAATACAGTATATACGCTTGGGGTTCAATACTACTAATAGTGGTTTGTGGGGTGTTGCAGTCCCTGTGTAGCAGTTTGTATATACGACTTTATTCGTATTCACAAGCTCGGTCGCGCCGCCTCGCAGGCTATCCATCCAAATTGTGCTGTATTCCGAGATTTTGGGGTGCTTCAAAAGCTCGCGTGACATTAGCGCAATGTCTCTTGCCGTTGTCAAATGCGCGGGGTCGTCAAGTCCTGTCGCATTCACGAAGTGTGTGTTGTCCATGCCAAGCTCTGCTGCGCGGTCGTTCATCAACTTGACAAAAGCGTCGTTGCTGCCAGCAATAAATTCGCCAAGTGCGGCGGAAGCGTCGTTTGCGCTTGCGATTGAGACTGCTTTTAGCATATCGTCCACGCACATCTCTTCGCCGACTTTTAGCCAAATCTGCGAGCCGCCCATTGAATTTGCATATTCACTTGTGGTGACCATATCGGTCAGCTTGATTTTTCCGCTTTCGATTGCCTCCATAGTAAGCAACAGAGTCATAATTTTTGTAACAGATGCAGGCGGAATTTTTTCGTCGGCGTTGTTCTCGTAGAGAACCTTACCTGTCTGCTGCTCTAGCAAAATCGCAGATTTTGCAGGCAATGTCGCTTGGAACTGTGCGCTTACCGCGATTGCATCAAAATCCTGCTCAAGTGCAGGGTCAATGTCTGGGTCGGCGGCGACGGGAACTGCCTCCTCAACGAGCATATCTCCGCCCGAAGCTGAAGCTAAAATAGGGGAAATCGCTAAAAAAAGTGCAAGTAACATGGAAGCTATTATTTTTGCCTTTGATAATTTATTAGCCATCTGCAAACACCTCAAATTTTTTGCTTTTGCTAATATCTATGCACTGTTAACACAAAACATGCGGCATGTACGCAAAACCCCGTGCATACAATTTAGCAAGGGGGATTGTCCGTGTCGAGTCTGCAAATTCTTCTCATTATAATAATAAGCGGCGTGGTGTTTGTAAATGGTTGGACAGACGCTCCCAATGCGATTGCGGGGGCAGTCGCAACAAAGGCTGTAACCTACCGCAAGGCTGTGACTTTGGCTGCCGCGTTCAATTTGCTAGGCCTTTTTGTGATGAGCCTTGTAAATTCGTCTGTTGCCGATACTATAACTAGCATGGTGGATTTTGGCGATGTTGACGCTAAAACTAGCCTTGCCGCACTACTTTCGTCAATGGTTGCAATTGTGATTTTCTCCGTTGTAGCTTGGTATTTCGGAATCCCGACTTCGGAAAGTCACGCGCTTATCGCGTCGCTTTCTGGCTCGGCAATTGCCGTTAGCTCGTTTTCATCTGTGAACGTGCTTGCATGGCAAAAAACTTTGTTAGGCCTTGGAATGTCGCTAGTATTTAGCTTTTGCTTTGGCTTTACATTCACAAAAGTACTTGGCGGCAAGCTGCAAAATTTAACGTCAAAGCTGCTTGATAAGCTGCAAATTGTATCGGCAGGCGGCATGGCGTTCATGCACGGTGCGCAAGACGGTCAAAAGTTTGTGGCTGTGTTCGTCATCGCCGATTTGCTTTCGAAAAATCAATATACAAACGGCGTCGTGATAATCCGCGAGCATTTGCTTGTTCTCGTTTTTTGCGCAATGCTAATGGCGCTTGGTACAAGTGTAGGCGGCAAGCGAATTATCGAAACTGTTGGCACAAAAATGGTGCGGTTGGAAAAACATCAAAGCGTGTGTGCCGACCTTGCAAGCGGCCTAACCCTGCTTGTCGCAAGCCTTACAGGAATACCCATGAGCACAACCCACACAAAAACCACCGCAATAATCGGCGCAGGGCTTTGCGGCTGCAACCAACAAAAAAGTCTCGCCGATTTCAAAATAATCGGCGAGATGATGTTGGCATGGTGCATTACCTTTCCTGTTTGCGGTGCTCTTGGATTTTTTATCACAAAAGCCTTGCTTTTTTTCTACACGTAGCCGTAAATTCCACGCACGCTCGCTTCGCCTGCGTTAATATTTACTAGCCTGCCGTCAATTTCGCAAATTAGTGCGCCGTCCTTCCCAATGTCGACTGCCATGCCGATTTGCTCATTGTTGCCGCTAATTATTCGAACTTCTCGCCCAAGTGTTATGCAGCTATTTTTGTATTCCTCGCGGAGGGCTTCAAAGCTGTTTTTTTCAAAAATATCAAGAATTTGTTCAAATTCGTATAAGATTTCTGCCGCAACAGGTAAAATTTCTAAGCTTTTGCCTGTCGCCAATTTTAATGATGTTGCATATACTAAATCAAGTAGGTCAAATTCATCTCGAGTCTGTTCGAGATTCACACCAATTCCGACCACGGCAAACGCGCCAAAACTGTCGCCCGCTTGAATCCTGCTTTCGCATAAAATGCCGCAAAGCTTTTGATTCTCCAACAAAACATCGTTGCTCCACTTTAGCTGTAGTCCAAGTCCCGTCAGCTTTTCCAAGGCACGGCGCACCGCAAGTCCCGCTAAAAGCGGCAGAAGCGACAAGTTTTCCACAGTCTGTTTGTGCAGCAACACCGAAAGCGCAAGACTCGGCTTGCCATTATCCTGCCACGCTCGGCCAAGTCGGCCGCGCCCCGCAGTTTGCCGCGCCGCCAAAACAGCAGCACCATTGGGCAGCTCCCCCGCATGTTGTTTTAAATAGGTGTTTGTGGAATCAATTTCATCAAAATATTGAAAGCTTTTTGCAAGCCATTGTGTTCTCAAAAAATCTTTCATAAATTTGCAATGAACGTGACTATTCCAGCGTCTGTGATGTCAATGACACCGTAGGACGGCGCACCATATTTGGGTGAGGTCACACTGCCAGGATTCATATAATAAATTCCGTCGTCATATTCTGTCATAGCCTCATGTGTGTGACCAAAAAGCGCAATATTTGCTCCAAGATTTCTCGCCTCTTGTTTAAGCAAATCATACCCCGACTTTACTCCGTATCGGTGGCCGTGGGTGAAAAAAATCTTCTTTTCGGCAATCGTCAAGATGTCGCTTTCCTTTGAAAATGAATTCCAGTCACAATTCCCGCAAACTCCGCGCATAATCTTAAACGGATAATTCGTGCGAAGATACTCAAATTCTTTTTCTCCGTCACCAAGGTGAATAAAAACTTCGGCATTTATCTGCTTTTGCACGACTTCCCTCAATGCAAAATAATTATTGTGGCTGTCGGAAAAAACAACTATTCTCATTTTCAACTGCGCCTCCTTTCGGCATTAATTTGCTACTTTTATACTTTAACATATTTTTAAAAAAAATGAAATAGGCGGTGTGTTATGAATAACATGAATCTTTCCCCAGACAAAATGGATACCCTTTTGAAGCTTGCAAGCCAAAAACTTGGCCGTGACCCAAGCGACATCAAAAATCAGCTTGAGAGCGGCAATTTGGAACAAATAATAAGCGGACTTGACCCCAAAGTTCAAAGCCAAATCAGTATGCTTACAAAAAATCCTAAAGCTCTTGAGACTTTGCTCTCCAATTCGGGAGTGGCAAATATGCTTTCTGGATTAATGGGCGGCAAAAAGTAAAAAGCAAATTCTTTCTGAAAATTTTTTACGAGGAGTGTTCGCATGGACGATTTATCCGCAATAATTAACCAAGTCATGAGCAATCCGGAGTCCATGCAGCAAATTCAGGCCATGGCCTCGTCCCTTGGATTAGCCGGAAGCACTGCGCCGCCGCCACCAAAACCTGCACCACAGCAGCAAAGCGGCGGCTTGGATTTGTCGGCGCTTGCGTCTTTGCTTGGCAACTTGCAGCAGCCGCAGCCTCCCGCACCTCCACCCCAAGCGCCTGACCTTTCGGCACTATCATCATTGTTGGCAGGTATTACCACAAATAACCAACCGCAAAGTCAGCCTGCTCAAACCCAAATGCCTGACCTCTCCGCTTTGCTTGGCGGTCTTATGCAAAACAATCAGCAAGGTAGTCAAGATTCTTCGGGCTTATCTGGTTTGCTTGGTGGCCTTATGCAAAATAATCAGCAAGGTGGCCAAGATTCTTCGGGCTTATCTGGTTTGCTTGGCAACCTAACTCAAGGCGGTGGCGGGCAAAAACAGGGAGCCGACCTTTCCGCTTTGACTGCGTTGTTGAGCCAAGGCAACCCAACGCCAACAGCACCAACAGGCCTTTTGCCTAACATTGACCTTAGCACAATTATGAAGCTTTCATCGGCACTTTCCAGTATGCAAAACAATCGCGCCAACGTGGACCTGTTGCTTGCCCTCAAGCCACGGCTTAAAGACGAGCGCGCAAAAAAAGTTGACGACGCTATTCGCGTAATGCAGCTTATTCAGTTCCTGCCATTGATAAAAGAAAGTGGCCTTTTTGGAGAAATGGACAATATTTTGGGCGGACTTGGCGGTCTGCTTGGCGGCGGAAGCGGTGGTGGTGGCTTAGGCGGCTTGCTCGGCGGCAGCGGCGGTGGCGGCTTAGGCGGCCTGCTCGGCGGCAGCGGCGGTGGCGGCTTAGGTGGCCTGCTCGGCGGCAGCGGTGGTGGTGGCTTAGGCAGCTTGCTTGGCGGCAGCGGAAGTGGCGGCGGTGGAAGCGGCGGCGGACTTGGTGGCTTGCTTGGAAGTGTAGGCGGCGGGCTTTCGGGCTTGCTTGGCGGAAATGGCAGGAGGTGACAATATGGCAATGACCATGGGCAGACGAGAATACAGCGATGCTGAAATGATGCGTATGCAGCGCGACGCCGAGGAGCGCGTTCGCGACATGCAAAGTCGAGCGAGAATTACAGTTGAAAACGATAACTTGACTTCAACGCAGCAGCGTAACCGAAACTGGAATAACGGCGGCGGTATGCGGCGGCCGAACAACGGCAACAACCGCAGACCCACCCCCGAGCCGCAGCAGCCGCAGCCAAGCAATATCCCACCTCCAGTGGCGGAAGCGCCCACCCCTGAAGAAAATTGCGAAGAACCAAAAAAGACGACCACAATCATCGAAGACGTTATGGGCGCACTTAGTCTCGACGAAGATTATTTGCTTATTGTCGGGCTTATGCTAATACTTATCAACCAACGTGCGGACACTACTCTAATATTGGCGCTTGCATATTTGCTCATATAACAAAAACAGACTTGGATTTAACTCCAAGTCTGTTCTCTATTTTAAGGCTTATTCACACAATTTTTTGTAAAGTGCAATGTATTCGTTGGCAGATTTACTCCAACTAAAGTCGCATTTCATTGCGATTTGGACATTTTTAACCCATTTATCCTTGTCAAAATAGTCTGCTGCCGCGCGGTACAATGCGTCTAGCATATCGAATGCGTTGTAGGTGAGGAAATTGTAGCCGTTGCCGTTTTCTCCGCCAAAATCTCGAACACTATCGCGCAAGCCGCCCGTTGAGCGAACAATCGGGATTGTGCCGTAACGCATGGAAATCATTTGTGCAAGGCCACATGGCTCGCTTTTACTTGGCATCAAGAATACGTCGCATGAGCCGTAAATTTTGTGGGAGAGTGGACCATCAAAGCCTATAGTTGTGGACACGCGCCCAGGGTAGGTCACCTGTGCTTCGCGGAAAAACCTCTCGTACTCAAAATCGCCAGAGCCTAGCAAAACAAACTGTACATTCATCTCCATGATTTTAGGGAATGCAGTTTTCACAAGGTCAAGCCCTTTGTGCCCTACAAGCCGCGAAACCATGCCGATTAGCATTGTGTCATTGTTTGGCGTAAGTCCAAGCTGATTCTGCAAATCCTCTTTGTTTTCAGCTTTGCCTTTTGTGTCTGCAACCGTAAACGGGAACTTGAGCATGGAATCCTTAGCAGGGTCGTACTCCGATGGGTCAATGCCGTTGAGAATTCCGCAAAGCTTGAACTGCTTTGTGCGAAGCAAACTATCAAGGCCGTGGGCAAACCATGGGTCGAGAATTTCTTCGGCGTAGGTCGGGCTTACAGTGGTGAGCGCGTCACATTCTTCAATCGCGCCCTTCATGTAATTTACGTCCTTAGCGTATTCCACCTTGGAAATTGCCCACGGTGGCAAACCTAGCACATCTGCTGCAATCCGCAGGTCGTATGTGCCTTGATACTGAATATTGTGGATTGTGAAAACAGTCTTGATGTCTTTGAATCCTTCAAGATGCCTGTAAAACGTGTTAAGGTACACTGGCACAAGGGCTGTCTGCCAGTCGTTGCAGTGGATAACCTCGGGCGAGAAATCCACGAAGTTCAGCATCTCTAGGACAGCCTTCGAGAAAAATGCAAATCGTTCGCCGTCGTCAAAGAAGCCGTAAAGGCCATGACGCTTGAAGTAATATTCGTTGTCGAGGAAATAAAATTTTAGTCCGCTAATTGTCGCTTCAAAAACGCCGCAATACTGATTGCGCCAGCCAAGTGATACGTTAAAATATGTGATGAATTTCATCTTTTCCCGATAACTTTGAGGAATATCCTCATAGAGCGGTAAAACGACGCGGCAAGCGTGTGAGCGATTGCGCAGCGCTAATGTGAGAGAACCTGCAACGTCTGCAAGGCCACCACTTTTTATAAACGGCACAGCCTCACTTGATGCAAATAGAATCTTCATGATAACAGCTCCTTCCTGAAACAGCCCTTATGTCCTATACGCTTGAACCCTTGGAGATGTAGACTGGGTATGTCTCATACCCCATAATCATGCGGTTTTCTTTTATAACGACATCTTTGTCGGTAATCACATAATCAAGGTTTGAGTTTGGTTTAATGTGTGTTCCCTGCATGATGATGGAATTCTTAACCTTTGCACCCTTGCCAACAGTTACTCCGCGGAAAACAAGCGAATTTTCCACTTCTCCCTCAATCAAGCAACCGTCTGCAATGAGGGAATTTTTCACGTTTGCGTCAAGGCCGTAGCGCACAGGGGCTTCGTCGCGCACTTTTGTGTAAATCGGTCGGTCGCGCGGGAAAAGCTCATCGCGGACGTCGCGATTAAGAATTGCAAGATTGGATTTGTAATAGCCTTGAATACTGTCAATGCGCGAAGCATAGCCTTTAAACTCAAAGGCACGTATTTTATAATTATTTAGACGCGATTGCAAAACATCTTTGTCAAAGGAGTACAGATTGCGGGAAATACAGTCGCTGACGACGGTCTCCAAAAGTTCCTTTGAAATCATCATAACATTAAGGTAGACGTTTTGCTCGCCCGTAATGTCGGGGTTTATCATCATGTCGCGCACAATGCTGTCGCTGTCAAGCGTGAACACGGACGAATCCTTTGAGCCTTCGCTTGTCACATGCATTTTTTTGTACATTACAGATATATCTGCTCCGCTTGTCTCGTGGCTTTTCACAAATTCTTCGTAATTTATATTTGCAAGCATATTGCAGTCGGCCGTCAGAACATAGTCGCCGTAAGAGCTTTTTATGTAGCCCATAATCCCCGCAAGTGCTTCAACGCGTCCGCGGTACATGCCGTTTGTTTCCACGCGGCCAAAGGGCGGCAATATGCTAAGTCCACCGTGACGACGGGATAAATCCCATTCACGGCCGCTGCCAAGGTGGTCCATCAGCGACTGATAGTTGCTTTTTGTGATTACGCCGACGGTTTCAATTCCAGAATTTGCAAAACCCGAAAGCACGAAGTCAATCAGCCTGTAGCGTCCGCCAACGGGGACAGAGCCCATACAGCGCACTGCTGTAAGCTCGCTGATTAAATGGTCATGCATGTTTGAAAATACTATGCCTAAAACCTGTTTCATTACGCTTGCACCCCCGAAACATCCTCTATATCCTGCTCAATCATGGTTTTTGCAGGAACAACTGCGCCTTTGCCAATATGTACACCGCTTGCTATGACGCAAATTCCCCATTCATCAATATTGGCGGTCTTGTCCTCTGGACGCTCACCCACGACTGCATTTTCGTCGATGACTGCGTTTTCGGCGACAATTGCATATTGCACCAACGCACCTTTTTTAATGACAGTACCTGGCATAATGATGCTATCCCGAACGGTTGCGCCTTCCTCAACGACGACACCCGCGAATAGAACGGAAAAGTCAACCGTGCCGTAAACCTCTGTACCCTCTGTGACAATCGAGTTTTGCACATGTGCCTCACTGGATACAAACTGGGGAGGACGCACCGCATTTCTCGCATAAATGCGCCAATCTGGCTCGCCTAAATCAAGAGGAACAGAAGGGTCAAGCAAATCCATGTTTGCTTCCCAAAGGCTGTCGATTGTGCCGACATCTTTCCAGTAACCTTCAAAATGGTATGCAAACAGGTTTGCGCCGTCATCAAGCATGTGTGGAATTATATTTTTGCCAAAGTCCTTGGACGAAATTGGGTCGTCATCATCGTCTTGAAGATATTTTAGCAGCGTAGGCATTGAGAATATGTAGATACCCATGGACGCAAGCAGACTCTTTGGCTCTTTCGGTTTTTCCTCAAATTCGTAGATTCTGTCGTCCTCGCGGGTGTTCATTATGCCAAATCGTGAGGCTTCCTCGCGTGAAACTTCCAAAACGGCAATAGTGCAGTCAGCGCCTTTTTCAATGTGGTAGCTAAGCATCTTGGAATAGTCCATCTTGTAGATGTGGTCCCCCGATAAAATTACGACGTAATCAGGCTCGTACCGCTGAATAAACTGCATATTTTGGTAGATTGCGTTCGCCGTACCCGTGTACCAGTCGGAGCCAGAGCTTTTCTGGTAAGGCGGCAACGTGAATACGCCGCCATGTGCGCGGTCCAAGTCCCAAGGTTGGCCGTTGCCAATATATTCGTTGAGGATTAGCGGCTGATACTGCGTCAGCACACCGACGGTATCTATTCCCGAGTTTACGCAGTTTGAAAGCGGGAAATCAATAATTCTGTATTTGCCGCCAAAAGGTACTGCTGGTTTGGCAAGCTTTTGTGTCAGCGAGTACAAACGGCTGCCCTGTCCGCCCGCCAAAATCATGGCGATACATTTCTTTCTTTTGAGCATTGTATTCATCCTTTTCTCTATTTCGATTGCTAAATAAATTATGAACTGCTAAATTATTTCTTTTCTTTTGCGGACTTGCTTTCCTTTGGTTTATGCAAATCCATGGGCTTAAAAATTAACGTGGACAGCGGGGGTATCGTTATAGCAATGGAATTTTCGAAGCCGTGGCTTGGTTTTTTTTCGCACTTAACTGTGCCGTTTAAAATGCCGCTGCCGCCAAATTCCACAGAATCGGAGTTTAAAACTTCGCTATAGCTTACAGCTTCGGGAACGCCGAAACGATAGCCTTCTCGCTTGACAGGCGAGAAATTGCACACAACTATAAGCTCGTCGCCGCTTTCGTCCATTCGACGAAAAACTACAATATTTTGCGTGTAATCGTCGGCCACAACCCATTTAAAGCCGTCCCAAGAGTCCTCGATTTGATACAGTGGTGGGTTTTTTAAATAGAACATGTTGAGCGTCTTGACGTATTCCTTGAACTGCTGATGTGCAGGGAATGTCAGCAAATTCCAGTCAAGCTCCTTTTGATAGGCCCACTCAATCATTTGCGCAAATTCTGTTCCCATGAACAAAAGTTTTTTGCCAGGGTGTGCAATCATAAAGCCCATGAACGTGCGGATTCCCGCAAATTTTTGCCCGTATTCGCCAGGCATTTTGTTTATTAGCGAGCATTTGCCGTGTACCACTTCGTCGTGGGAAATCGGCAAGATAAAATTCTCCGAAAACGCGTAGTACATGCTGAAAGTCAGCTTATCGTGGCTGCCAGAACGGAAAAGCGGGTCAAGACTTGCATAACGCACCATGTCGTTCATCCAACCCATGTTCCACTTGAAGTTAAAGCCAAGCCCGCCCACTGCGGAAGGCCTTGTCACAAGCGGCCACGCTGTCGATTCTTCGGCAATCATCATTACATCTGGTTGCTTTGTGAGAATTGCGCTGTTGAGCTTTTGCAAGAATTCGACCGCTTCAAGGTTTTCGCGACCGCCGTTTTTGTTTGGTCGCCACTCGCCAGACCTGTCGTAATCTAAGTATAGCATCGACGCCACTGCGTCAATTCGCAGGCCATCAATATGGTACTTTTCAACCCAGAACAGCGCGCTTGAAATCAAGAAAGAGCGAACCTCGTTTTTGCCGAAGTCAAACACTCGTGTGCCCCAGTTTTTGTGCTCCCACTTTAGGGGGTCGGCGTATTCAAAACACGGTGTGCCGTCGTATTCGTAAAGTCCATGTTGGTCTTTTGGAAAATGTGCAGGCACCCAGTCAAGTATGACTCCAATTTCCGCTTTGTGCAGTTTGTTTACAAAGCTCATGAACTGGTCTGGCGTGCCATACCGCGAGGTTGGCGCGAAGTACCCCGTAACTTGATACCCCCACGAGCCATCGTACGGGTACTCGGTTATCGGCATAATCTCAACGTGTGTGTAGCCCATTTCCTTTAGGTACGGTGTCAGCTCATCTGCGATTTTGTCGTAGTCAAAGCAATTGTCGTCAGCATATTTTCTCCAAGAACCTAGGTGCATTTCGTATATATTTATGGGTGATTTGTATAAATTATAAGATTTTCGCTTTTTAAGCCACTTGTCGTCGCTCCATTTTATGTCTTGCAAGTCAATATACTTTGAGGCATTGGCAGGCGCTGTTTCAAAATGAAGTGCAAATGGGTCAGATTTTAGCTGAATTCTTCCGTTTGCGCCTAATACTCGATATTTATACACCATATATTGAGGTGCATCTGGTATAAATGTTTCCCAAATTCCATATGTAGGGTCAAGCGACATTGGCGTTGCTTCGGCATTCCAATTGTTGAAGTCGCCCACAACGCTCACAGTTTTCGCGTGTGGTGCCCACGTTCGCAATACAATTCCCTGCCTGCTGTCCTTTATCACCTTATGTGGCCCAAGAATTTCTTGCACGCGATAATTTGTGCCGTCAATAAAGGATTGCAGGTCCTCGTTTATCTTGCCCATGTCACACACATCCTTCCGACTAGCTAGCTTATTGATATTATAGTAACAAAGTTTGAAACATTTTTCAATAGCAAATTGTGATTTTTACAGAATATTTGCAAATATTTTTTTGGTTATTTGGTGATTACTTATAAAATTGTAATGTATTTTTAATCAATTAATATAATTTGCCATTTATGCACGTCCTTTTTGTGACCGAAAAGAACATTCATATTTTTTTTCGCAGCGCACCTAAACTGTATTTAAGCAATATACCATTATTAGCATGTCGCAAACTGTACAAAAAAGGTGAGGCTGCTTTGTACAGCCCCACCTTTCCGCGGTCGGTGATAAATTCAACTCTATTTTTTTCTGTAAAATGTGCCGTCAAGTGGCAATTTGGTGCGGAATTTTCCATCAAGCTTGTAATATGCGCCTGCAATTGCAGGTGCTGTTGGAATTGTGGCAAGCTCACCCACGCCTTTTGCGCCGTATGCCGCTTCGAGATGGTCTTTTTTCTTCACGATAATAACATTGATTGGCGGTACTTCCGTTGAGCGGAAAAGGCCCAACGTACCATATTTTGCCTGTGGTATGCTGTTTACAAGGGGGTAGTCCTCGGTGAGACCATAACCCAAGCCCATGACCACGCCACCTTCGATTTGCCCTTCCGCGGATTTCGGGTTCACCAACGTGCCAACATCGTAGGCCGCTGTTACGCCAGTGAGCCTGCCTTCTTCGTCAAGGGTGACCACTTGCGCGGCGTAGCCATAAGCCACATGGCTAACTGGGAACGTTTTTTCGCTGCCCATTGGGTCAGTGACAGGCTTGTATTCTGCATAAAACTCCTGCCCCTCAAGCTCTGCAAGGGTTTTGCCTGCGTCTAGCTGCTCCTTGAGCTGCTTTGCTGCAAGAACGGTTGCCTCACCTGTAAA
>JAVBKH010000130.1:0-3899 GCA_031554155.1 Oscillospiraceae bacterium | reverse complement strand
CTCCTTGGCTTTGCGCAATTCAAACTGTGTGCGGCGTGTGATAACTTGCGCTTGAAAGTCAATGTAATGCTGCAACATTTCGCGTAAGGTCATGACCTTTGGTTGGCCGTTTGACAAAGCAAGGAGAATCACGCCCTCTGTGGCTTGAAGCTGACTAAAGCTGTATAGTTGATTTAGCGTGACTTGTGCATTGGCATCACGCTTTAAGTCGATAAGTATGCTCATTCCGTTTCGGTCGGAGTGGTCGGCAATGTTCGAGATTGTCTCGATTCGCTTGTCCTTGACAAGCTCGGCGATATGCTCAATCATTCTCGCCTTGTTTACAGTATAAGGAATTTCCGTGATGACGATTTGCTGCCTGCCGCCTTTACCTTCCACAATTTCGGCTTTGCCGCGCAAAGTTATTTTGCCGCGACCTGTGGAGTAGGCAGAGCGAATTCCCGCGCGACCCATGATAATGCCGCCAGTGGGGAAGTCTGGGCCTTTGATATGCTCCATAATTTCGTCAAGAGTTGCTTCGGGGTTGTCAATCAAGGTGTTCACGCCGTCAATAACTTCTCGCAAGTTGTGGGGCGGAATGTTCGTCGCCATACCGACTGCAATACCCATTGAGCCATTGACTAAAAGATTTGGAAAACGCGCAGGCAAAACCGACGGCTCTTTTAAATGGTCGTCGTAGTTTGGGACAAAATCAACTGTATCCTTGTCAATATCAGTCAAGATGCTTGTGGAGATTTTACTCATCTTGGCTTCGGTGTAACGATAAGCAGCAGGCGGGTCGCCGTCCACAGAGCCGAAGTTGCCGTGGCCGTCCACAAGCGGGTAGCGAAGGGAAAAGCTTTGCGCCATTCGCACCAATGCGTCGTAAACGCTCTGGTCGCCGTGAGGGTGGAAGTCACCGAGCACTGCGCCTACCGTGGTGGCGCACTTGCGGTAAGGCTTATCGGGAGTTAACCCCGCTTGAAACATCGAGTAAAGTATGCGGCGATGCACAGGCTTTAGTCCGTCGCGGACGTCTGGCAGCGCTCGCGAAACAATAACGCTCATCGAATAATCGAGGAACGATTTTTTCATTTCGTCCTCAATATCAACTAATATGATTTTGTCGTCCTGTTCGTTGTACATGTATTTACCTCAAATCTAACTACTTTTTCGGCTTATCTGCTTTTTCTGCCTTGGCTGGTTTTTCCGCACTTGTGGTCTTTGCGGGTTTTTCGGGCTTTACGCTTTTTTCCAAGCGTTCAAGCCTGTTTATCATATCCTGCTGCGCTTCTCTTGCAAGCTGTAGCTCGTTGTAAAGCGCATCAAGTCGCTGTGTAATCTCATTTTCTACGATTATTGCAATTTTTTGCGTTTGGCTGTCAATTGATTTGCGAAATTCGCGAGTTTGCGATGCAAGTTCGTACTGCACCTGTTCTGTTTGCTCGGAAAGTCTCTCGCTTGTGATGCGAACTTGTTTTTCCAGATAAGTTTCTTCAATTTGATATGTTTCTGGCATCTGGTAATCCCCCTATATAAATCTAAACGTCAAGATTTCGCACATATTTTGCGTTTTGTTCAATAAACTCACGTCGTGGTTGAACTTTATCACCCATTAAGATTGTGAAAATTTCGTCTGCGGCTGCGGCATCGCTCATGCCAACGTTTAGGATTGTTCTGTTTGAGGGGTCCATGGTGGTTTCCCAAAGTTGATGGGGGTCCATTTCACCAAGACCTTTGTAACGCTGAATTTCTGCGGCGCGGCCTGCTCCGTCTGGGTTAAGCTCTTTCATGAACTTGTCGCGCTCGCGGTCAGAATAAGCGTAGCGAACTTCTTTTCCCTTTGCAAGCTTGTATAGCGGCGGCTGCGCAATGTAGACGTGGCCAGCCTCAACAAGTGGCTTCATAAAGCGGAAAAAGAAAGTGAGCAGCAAGGTTCTGATGTGTGAGCCGTCAACGTCAGCATCGGCCATGATGATGATTTTGCCGTAGCGAAGCCGCGTAATATCGAATTCTTCTCCCATGCCTGTGCCCAGTGCAGTGATAACAGGCATTAGTTTTTCGTTGCCGTAAACTTTGTCAAGTCGTGACTTCTCAACATTGAGCATCTTGCCCCACAGCGGCAATATGGCTTGGAAGTTGCGGTCGCGGCCTTCCTTGGCAGAGCCACCTGCGGAATCACCCTCGACGATGTATATTTCAGTTGTGGCGTTGTCTTTGGAGATACAGTCGGCAAGTTTGCCTGGCAACGCTGCTGAATCAAGGGCAGACTTGCGGCGTGTCATTTCCCGCGCTTTGCGCGCGGCTTCTCTCGCACGTGCTGCGTTTAGCGATTTTTCCATTATTGCGCGGGCAATGGTCGGGTTTTCTTCAAAATAAGTGGTCAACTTATCCGATACCATATTTTCAACAAGGGCGCGAATATCGGTGTTGCCGAGCTTGGCCTTTGTTTGTCCCTCAAACTGTGCGTCTTGCAGCTTAACAGAAATTATAGCTGTAATGCCCTCACGAACATCGTCGCCCGAAAGGTTTGCGTCTTTTTCCTTCAAGATGTTGTTTTTTCTAGCGTAGTCGTTCATAACGCGAGTCATGGCGTTTTTAAAGCCAATTTCGTGAGTGCCGCCCTCAATTGTATGAATATTGTTTGCGAAGCTTAAAATCAAAGCGTTGTAGCTTTCGTTATATTGCAAGGCGACTTCTGCGCTGCTGCCTACTTCGTTTGTAGCAGTCAAAAATATTACATCTTCGTGGATAACTTGGAGCTGTTTTTTCTTGTGTATATGCTCAACAAAGCTGACTATTCCACCCTCATAATGAAGTTGAGTAACTATTGGCTCTGTTTCTCGCATATCGGAAATGATTATGTTTATGCCCGCGTTTAAGAACGCTTGCTCACGCAAACGGTCAAGCAGCACGTTGTAATCGTATCTTGTCTCTTCAAATATCTCAGTGTCGGGCTTAAACGCAATTTTTGTTCCAACCTCAGTTGTGTCGCCGACAATTTTAAGGTTGTCTACTTGAACACCACGCTCAAACCGTTGATAATACCTATGTTCGCCGTTGCAGACTTCAACCTCAAGCCATTCGGACAGCGCGTTAACAACCGACGCACCAACGCCATGCAAACCGCCAGAGACATTGTAGCCGCCGCCGCCGAACTTGCCGCCTGCGTGAAGAACTGTAAAAACGACAGTTACCGCGGGAATACCAAGCTTTGGCTGAATGCCGACGGGAATTCCGCGGCCGTTATCCTCAACCGTAACAATATCGCCTGGTAAAATTTTCACTGTGATTTTGTCGCAAAAACCCGCAAGCGCTTCGTCAATTGAGTTATCCACGATTTCGTACACAAGATGATGCAAGCCACGTGGCCCAGTTGAGCCAATGTACATGCCAGGCCTTTTGCGTACAGCCTCAAGACCTTCAAGCACTTGAATTTGTTCGCCGCTGTAATTATTTTCTATGTTATCCATTTAAACAGCCTCTCGTTCTTATAAGTCCTTAAAATAACAAGCCCGCTTTTTCAGTGTTGCAGGCGATATTTGCGATAAATACACCGTAACCTCGTTCTTTTTTTCACAGACCACAAAACTTTTTGGAATTTCTGGCGAGACTTCCTCAATTCTTCCGCCTTTTTGCGCGGCTGTCAAATAGCTTTTTGTCTCCTTTGAAACTGATGTGTTGTCAATATCGAAAATTCCAATGATTTTGTCTGTGTTTATGACGGTGTTTTGGCCTAAATATAAATACATAGCTACCTCAAAATTTTTTCAACAATTTGTTTCGTATACGTTGAAAGATTCAGACGATTGCGCCGCTTCTAATTTCGAAAATTTTGCCGTCACAAAGCCCTTTGAATGATTCATAGTCGCAGCATGTGATGAAAACCTGCTTGCCAGTCAGTTGGTTTAAAAGAAAAT
>JAVBKH010000101.1:0-5483 GCA_031554155.1 Oscillospiraceae bacterium | reverse complement strand
GCTTCTTCCAAAGTTTGCGGTATATACTCATCTGTGTTGTAAAGTTGAGCTAAATGAGTACCACGCAGCACAACTGTGGGATAAATTCGCACAGACTTTGGCTCTAATTCTGCAATTTGTCTTGCAGATTCGAGAGAGCCTTTACTGTCATCTTCGTATAATCCCGTCATCATTTGAAGGCCAAGTCCAAACCTATATGACTTTATTAGATTTGCAGCATTAATCGTATCCTCCGCAGTATGACCACGAAAATTTGCTTTTAAAACGTCATTATTCATGCTTTGTGCGCCAAGTTCAATATCAGTGACGCGGTATTTTTTTAATATTTCTAAGCGCTTTTCATCTATTGCATCTGGCCTTGTTGAAATCCTAATGCTTGAAAAACACTGACTATCAAGATATTTCTGCACTGATTGTAACAGTGACACCATATACTCTAAATCCACTGCAGTAAAGCTGCCGCCAAAAAAAGCAATTTGTGCAGGCTTACCAGATTCAGACAACGTTTTTGCTGCATTCTCAATAATTTTCAGAACATCTTCTGGCTTAGGTGAGTTGTGAGTTCCAGAGATAAAACGTTGGTTACAAAAGCTGCATTGTTGCGGACAACCCGCATGAGGAACGAAAACAGCGACATTGGCGTGCTTCATTCGCCCATCAACTCAAGCGCTTCTTTAGCTGCCTGCTGCTCCGCCGCCTTTTTGCTGCGGCCAATTCCGCGACCTATTACATTACTGTTAAGGCGTACCTCCACTTCAAAACTCTTGTCATGGTCTGGACCAGATTCGTCAACAAGCACATAGCTCAATATTTCTTGAGGATTTTTTTGCACAATTTCCTGCAAAAGCGTTTTGTAATCCTCGAATTTTTGTAGTGCCTCACTTTCGAGTGCAGTCTCAACAAATGGAATTACAAAAGCGCGAGCAGCTTCGATTCCGCCGTCTAAATACACAGCCGCAATCACAGACTCAAATGCATCGGCTAAAATTGAAGGTCTGTCAGTGCCACCCGTATTTTCTTCGCCACGTCCAAGCAACAAAAACGAACCAAGATTTATAGAGCGTGCAAAGCTACAAAGGGATTTTTCGCATACCAATGAGGCGCGCAGTTTGGTCAAATCTCCCTCGGAAAGGTGTGTACTTTTAAAGAGATAATCCGAAACAATCACAGACAAAACCGCATCACCAAGGAATTCTTGGCGTTCATTGTAGCTTATCCCGCGCCCTCGTTCATTCGCATATGAGGAATGTGTCACTGCAGTTTGCAAAAAATCTAAGTTGTTAAACTTATGGCATGTTTTCTTTTCCAGTTGAATAAGATTATCCCTCAACATTACCTTTACTCCTCGCAAGCGACTCTTCAATTTTTTCAATTACTTTGTTATCACACATATTTTTCGCCTGTCTAATAGCATTTTTTACAGCTTTCGCGTTTGAGCTACCATGTGCCTTTATAACTGGCTTTGATATGCCAATTAACGGTGTTCCGCCATGCTCGGTGTAATCCAGTTTTTTCTTGAAATTACCTATATTTTTCTTTAAAATAAGCGCTGCAATTTTGCTTGTAAAGCTGCCAAGCAGCATTTGCTTCAGTTCAATTGCAAAAAATTTAGCCATACCTTCTGTATGCTTCAGAATAATATTGCCAACGAATCCATCAGTAACAGCAACATCACAGCCACCAAGTGGCAAATCGCGTGCTTCAATATTTCCTATAAAATTGATTTGCGCAGATTTTAGCAGCTTATTCGTCTCAATATGAAGGTCTTGCCCTTTTGTGTCTTCTGTTCCAATGTTCACAAGTCCAACGCGGGGATTTTTAACTCCTACAAAAGTTTCCATATAAGTCGAGCCCATTATGGCAAATTGCACAAGCATTTCAGGCCTACACTCGACATTTGCACCTATGTCAATAACCATGTGGCTGCCTGTTGCATCGGGTATAATCGGAGCCAAAGCGGGACGCTTTACCCCTTTGATTCGCTTTACAATCAGCGATGCGCCAACTACTACTGCACCTGTGCTTCCAGCCGTGACAAAGGCGTCGCCACCACCATCTGCAAGTAATTTTAGTCCCACAGCCATCGAGCTGTTTGCGTAGGATTTCAGCACTTCTGTCGGGTCCGCTTCAACAGGCATTATGCTGTCTGCCTGCATAAATTCAATCCCAGTTAATGGAATATTGTGCTCATTCATTAAATTTCGTAAAGTCTTTTCATCACCACATAGTACAGCAGTGACACCATACTCAGTTATAGCAGCAGATACACCTTTAACAATTTCAAGTGGTGCATTGTCGCCACCAAATGCATCAATAATTACCTTCATACAACTTATCTCCCTACATGCTGTTTACAGCGTAAAAGTATGTATAATTATATATATATCGCATCATTAAGCGAGTCCAATGCTTTTTCCGCTATCATCTGGTAGCGGAGCTGCTTATCTCGTATTTTTTCGGAAAGTGGCGGGAGCAATCCCATATTTGCGCCCATTGGCTGAAAATTTTTCACGCTTTCATCGCTGATATATGAGCAAAGTGCTCCAAGCATGGTTGTTTTTGGAAACTCCAGCTCTTGTTTACCGCAAACACGCATTGCAAGCTGCTTTGCAGCAATCAGTCCACTTGCCGCCGATTCCATATATCCCTCAACGCCTGTGATTTGTCCCGCAAAAATAATTCTAGGCTGTGCAGTGAAAACAAAATTTTTGTTTAATAGACGTGGACTATCAATAAATGTGTTGCGGTGCATCACACCGTATCGTGAAAATATCGCAATTTTAAGCCCAGGAATCATTGAAAATACGCGCTTTTGCTCTGCAAATTTTAAATTTGTCTGAAATCCCACAAGATTATACAACGTACCTAAAGCATTTTCTCGCCTCAACTGAACTACTGCCCATGGTCTCCGTCCTGTATTTGGGTCAGTCAAACCAACTGGTTTAAGCGGACCGAATCGCAATGTATCTCTACCCCGTTTTGCCAAAATTTCAACAGGCATACACCCTTCATAAACATTTAAAGGCTTATCAAAATCCTTTAATGTCGCTGATTCTGCCGCTATTAGCTCATCATAAAACATGTCGTATTCTTCTTTTGTGAATGCACAGTTGATGTAATCGTCGTCGCCTCGTCCGTAACGGGCAGCAAAAAAGACTCTGCTTTGGTCAATTGAGTCAATCTCAACAATTGGTGCAGCAGCATCAAAAAAGCTTAGGCAGTCTTCGCCAATAAGCTCACGAATTCGCTCTGCAAGCGCGTCCGAAGTAAGTGGCCCTGTTGCAATAACTACGTTACCCTGTGGTATGTCTGCAACTTCAGTTCTAATAACAGTAATCATAGGATTCGATGCAATTTTTTGCGTGACAATATTTGCAAAGTCATCTCGGTCAACTGCGAGCGCGCCACCTGCGGCAACTTTGCAAATATCTGCACAATCCAACAAAAGTGAGCCAAGCACTCGCATTTCTGCTTTCAGAAGTCCACCAGCAGAGGCAACACGCTCGGCCTTTAGTGAATTAGAACAAACAAGTTCAGCAAGGTTTGGATTGTGGTGCGCGGGTGAATATTTTTTAGGCTTCATTTCGTACAAATCGACATGTATTCCTGCATTTGCAAGAGCCCACGCAGCTTCGCAGCCTGCAAGTCCTGCGCCAATTACTGATACCGAATCCACTTATTCTCCCTCTTTAACGTAACCGCAATTTTCTTTTAAGCAGTGCACTTTTCCACCTCGGCCCATCTTTTTAAACAGGGTCGTTCCACATTTTGGGCACAAATCAGAGTTGGGTTTGTCCCAAGTCATGAAATTGCACTCTGGGTATCCCTCGCACCCGTAAAAACCCTTGCCCGTCTTACTCTTCTTTGCGAGCATTCTTTTGCCACAAATAGGGCAAATTCCACCTGTTTCTTGGACAATTTTTTTAGTATTGCGGCATTCTGGGAATCCAGGGCACGCTAAAAATTTGCCAAAACGGCCAATTTTCACAACCATATTGCGCCCACATAGGTCACAAACTACGTCGGTTTCCTCGTCAGGAACCTTTACACGTATGCCCTCCATGTTTTTTTCGGCAGATTCTAGCGTGGTTGAAAAATCTTTGTAAAAGACATCAAGTATTTTTACCCAATCAACGTTTCCCTCTTCGATTTCGTCGAGCTGCGACTCCATGTTCGCTGTAAAATCCGCGTCAACAATGCGCTCAAATTGCTCTTGCATCAGCTTTGTTGTTACTTCGCCAAGGGCAGTCGGCTTGAGCGCTTTCGCATCACGTTCAACGTAATTACGTGAAATAACTGTGGTTATCGTCGTAGCGTATGTGCTAGGACGTCCGATTCCACTTTCTTCCAGAACCTTAATCAGCGACGCCTCTGTGTATCGAGGTGGCGGCTGCGTAAAATGTTGGTTTGGGTTGATTGACTTTAGTCCAAGCGTATCGCCCTTTTCCATTTCCGGCAGCGCGCCTGCGTCTTCGTCACCATCTTCGCGAACCATATCATAAAGCTTGGTAAAGCCGTCAAATTTAACAGTATAACCAGATGCAGTGAAAGTGTAATTCTGCACACTTATTTTAACAGAAACAGCGTCAAGAAGCGCATTTGCCATTTGGCAGGCGACAAATCTCTCCCAAATCAAGCGATAAAGCTTAAATTGGTCAGCAGTAAGGCTTGATTTAACCTTTTCTGGTGTCAACGATGGCATAGATGGACGTATCGCTTCATGTGCGTCTTGAGCGGATTTTTTTGATTTGTAAACGCGGGTCGACGGTGGCAAATACTCTTTTCCGTAGGTTGTTTCAATAAAACTTGCAGTTTCAGAAACTGCTTCTGCGGAAATTCGCAGACTGTCGGTTCTCATATAGGTAATGAGACCGACTGCGCCCATGCCTTCAACTTCAACACCCTCATAAAGCTCTTGCGCAGTTTTCATGGTGCGTCGCGCTTGGAACCCAAGCTTTTTCGAGGCTTCCTGCTGCAATGTCGAAGTGATAAACGGAGGAGACGGCGATTTTTTACGAACAGATTTTTTCACTTCGTCAACAATAAAATCTTTACCAGAAATTTCGTCAAGAATGGCTTTAGCTTGCTGTTCATTGCTAATTACAAGCTTTTTCCCTTTAAATGAATGGAGCTTTGACGCAAACGTCTTTTTGAGTTTTTTGCCCAAAAGTTCTGCATCAACCGTCCAATATTCTTCAGTTTTAAATTCGCGAATTTCTTCTTCGCGGTCAACTATTAGGCGCACAGCAACAGACTGAACACGACCTGCGGAAAGCCCTTTGCGCACCTTGCGCCACAAAAATGGGCTTAACTTGTAGCCGACAATTCTGTCAAGAATTCGACGAGCTTGTTGCGCGTCAACAAGGTCCTGGTCAATTTTGCGGGGGTGACTCATTCCCTCTTTTACGCCGCTTTTTGTAATTTCGTTGAATGTAACGCGGTTTGAGTCTGACAGGTCTAGCCCTAAAATATAGGCAAGATGC
>JAVBKH010000008.1:0-10181 GCA_031554155.1 Oscillospiraceae bacterium | reverse complement strand
AAATGATTCAAGAAATTTTTAACCGTTCACGCAGTGGTTTCACTCCCGCGGCGGCACAGCTAAATCGTGAGCTTGCCGCCACAATGAAACAAGAATCAATATCGTCCACCAACTACACCGAAAAGCAGGCAGAGCAGCTTTTGAAGCTCGCAACGGAGCATCTTGTCGAATACTTAAACTCCAACCATGATGTTTCTGGAGTTTTTGCTATACTTGGAAGCGAAAATCCTAAAAAGAACTGCGTTCTAATTCGGGATAATAGCGAGATTTCGGCAATACGCAGCAACGAAAGCAAGCTTTTTGTGCGCGGCCCTGGTTCAATTGCAAAGGAGAATAACTTTCAGCTTCATTATCTATGGGAAAGTAAACTGGATTTTGATGTAATCGGAAGCGGAGAGATACTTAGTTTTTACAACAAGCCAGTGTGGGCTGCTAAGCAGGGAATGCCTTACAGCGACCTGTTTTATTGGAGTATGCCTTTTTCGATTATTGCAAACGACCAGAAAACAGTCACAATGACCTTGCCGCTGATTGACACCAACGGTGTGCCTTATGGCGTATGCGGTCTTGAATTTTCTTCGGATTATCTAAAGAAAAATCTTGATTACAATGAGCTTGGAGACGCTACTAGTTGCTATGTCCTAGGCTCTCCAGAGCTTGGCACACAGGTTGACCGCAATATCATAAGCGGCCCAAGCTTTGCGCCGTTATTTGCAACACCCCCTACACAGCGTTTGGTATCAAAAGAATTTTCAATTTACAAGCTTACAAGCACAAATTCAAAGGCTTTGCCGTATTTGCGGGTTTCCGATGTTTTCAAGCTATACAACAGCAACTCGCCGTTTGCGCCAGAACTGTGGGCGCTTCACGGTCTTAGCACCGAAAAAAGTATAGCGCAATATCCAAACAATATAACTAAGTCAATCGTAGTGCTGCAAGCAATAGTTTTGATTTTCAGTCTGGTTCTTTGCTATATTTCTGCATTGCGCATATCAAGGCCAATCGAGGACCTTTCAAAAGTCGTCAGCACAATTGACCCTGACGAGTCAATCAAATTGCCAAAGGTGAATATTAGCGAAATCGACGATTTGACAGATGCTCTTGAGCTGTTTGGTAAGGCGGTTGCGGCTTCGTTTTCAAGGCTTTCGACTATACTTGATTTGACAGGCGTTTCCATTGGCGGATATGAACATCGCCACAAGGACGACACAGTTTATATCACAGAATCGTTCATCAAAATGTTCAGCCTCGATAAGTCAGACCGCAAAGTTTCTTTCGACAAATGGCTTGAAATCGTGAATAACATTGGCTTTATCCCAGATAAGAATTACGAAGATGTTTTTACAATTGAAGATAAAACTCGATGGTTTAAGCGGAGGTCAGTGGAAGGTGAATACTCCACAAGCGGCTTTGTCATGGATATTTCTGAAGAAATTCTTGACCTAAAGAAAGCTGAATATGAGCGCGACCACGACAGCTTGACAAAAATTTTAAACCGCAAAGCATTCTTGTTTGCTGTGTCGGAATTAATTGAAAGCAACGCATATAAAATTGGTGCGCTACTTTTCATTGACCTTGATAACCTCAAGTACATAAACGACACCTATGGCCATGAGTACGGCGACCGCTATATCTGCGAGATGGCCAGAGCTTTAGCAGGATTTGACGAGCCAGACTGCATTATCTCTCGTATGGCGGGCGACGAATTCACGGTATATATACCGTCGAACAAGTCTGCTGATTACGTAAGAACCAAGGTTTATTCCGTTCTTGGCAATGCGAAGAAATCGGTCTTTGAGCTTCCCGATGGCAGCAGCCACCCGCTGCGTTTTTCCACTGGAATTGCGTGGTATCCTTTAGACGCTTGCGAGCTTGATGTTCTAGTGAAATATGCGGATTTTGCTATGTACGAAACAAAGCACAACATCAAGGGAACAATAGGTGAGTTTGACCCACAAGTATACGAAAACAAGGGCTTTTTGCACAACCGCGTAGATATGCTTGACAAGCTAATTGAGGGCGAACTGTTTGAGTTTGAATTTCAGCCGATTGTTGATGCTGTGACAGGCGATATTTTTGCTTATGAAATGCTTATGCGCTCAAGAATTGACGGCCTTCGCAGGCCAAACGAAATTTTGTCACTTGCGAAAGCGCAATCAAAGCAGTATTTTGTTGAGAAAGTCTGTATAAAAAAACTCTGCGAAATACTTACTCAAAGGTCTCAAGAAATTGGCGACAAAATGATATTCTTCAATTCAATATCCTCTGTTGTGCTTCTCGATTCCGATATAGACGAATTCGTTCAAGCTTATCCCGAAATATTCAAGCGCATCGTTTTTGAAATTACAGAATCTGAGGACATCAACGGCGCGTTGTTTGATGCAAAAATGAAGCAGATTATGCAGACGAATTGTCAAATAGCAATTGATGATTACGGCTCTGGCTATAACGGTCATCTCGTGCTTGTAAGACTAAACCCGAGTTTTGTTAAAATTGACATGTCACTGATTCGTGATATTGACGTTGATGCAAACAAGCAGCAACTAGTGGAGAACATTATCCAGTATTGCAACGAACGCGGAATTAAAACTATAGCTGAAGGCATTGAAAACAACGCCGAGTTTTTGGAATTAAAAAGACTAAAGGCCGATTATTTTCAAGGGTTTTATTTTGGAAAGCCTTTTTCGGAATTCATCGATATTCCACAAGACAAAAAGGAACTTATTAAAGAAAGTGGACGCGTGGCGCACACTTAATGCGACTATTGCTCTGGATACAAGCTTTGGGACAATCACAAGAAATAAAGGCTACGCTTTTTTTGAAGCGCAGCCTTTTATCTTTATTCTATCACACTTATTTTTGATTTATCTGGTTCATGGGGTGAAGTTGCAGCGGACGCGTGCCCAATCAGTATAGCAGCGCCAAACTCAAAACCTGTGGGAAAGCCAAGCTTTTCTTTGAATTCCGCGGCTCTATTGCCTGCAAATGCAAGGCCAGCCAAACCGCAAATCACGTTGCCCAACCCCAATGAGGTTGCTGCAAGCGCCACATTCTGGCACAAGATTCCACAATCGAGCACAGCTCCTGCATAGTCGGTGGGGTTGATAGGCACCATTATCAAGCTAGGTGCGTTGTAGTAAAGGCTTCCCCCGCGAGACATAATGCGGTCGTACATTGTTTTGTCGGGCATCGCTGAAAGAATATTCATGCCCTCTGCTTCCATTTCCTTAATAAGCTGCTTGTTTTTTACGATAATTACCCGCCATGCTTGACGATTAATGCCGCTTGGAGCTTGAATAGCCGCATTCGCAATTAATTGCAATTCTTCAGCGGTTGGCATCTCGTCAGTGTAGGAACGGCACGAATACCGCTCGGCTATAGTTTTTAAAGTATCATTCATGTGTTTTTCCTCTTTCATTATGATAAATTTGCTTTTGTATTAAATATTCTTTAATTAAAAAACTTCTTCCTTCATTTGCAGTTCCAAAAGTGAAATATTGTTGCGCATTTGCTTTGCTGTATCGCGCAAAATTCGTCCTGCCTCGTAATATTCTTGGATATTATCGCGTTCTAGTTGGAAAGCGATAGCGGCAATGTCCGAAACTTTTGCCTCTGTCTCTATCGGCTCAATCGCGTAGCTTGAGTCCGAATTGCGTTCTAAGAACAACTCATGATACGCTATTGATTTGCGAATGGCATCGTCGTCCCGCGTTGTCGCTAACTTCTTTAGTTTTTCAATAACATATGTCAAATCTTGTTGTCTTAACATTGATATTTGGGCGTGATAGCTGTCGTCAGCCCTGTGCAGTTTAATGATATGTATAAAGCCAAGCAAACGCTGAATAGCCACAAAAGCTGATTTCAAGCTGCGCTTTTTCCCTCTACCCGCAGCCATTTTGCCATCAATAACGTCCAAGAAATCAATATACTGCTTTGCAATCAATGGCGTGATTTGGTCTTCCTCAAGCAGTCTGTTTGTGTTTTCGCGTTGCCATTGCAAAGTTAAAAGCCTAATTTCCTGCTCTTCATCGCTAATATCGTGATGTGGGTCATGCTTTTGTTTGTGGTTCATTGTGCGACCATAATATTCTCTTGAAACAATTTCAATAGCGCGTCTGTTTTGTGGGGTAGCTAGGGCATTCAGTGAGGCAATTACGTTGTGTAATATTTCATTGCACGCTTTAATTTCCTCGGTTTTGTCGCCAGTATGCTCCTTTTCAAACAGCAAGGGCAACACGAAATTCGCAATTAACAAGGAACAAAGTATTACGCCAGAGGCAATGAATATGATGAGGTCTCGTGCGGGGAAAGCTGCGCCGTTGCTAAGAAAAAAAGGAATTGACATGGTGGTTGCAAGAGTTACCGCGCCCCTCACACCAGAAAGGCTCATAATTAATGCAGTTTTTGTTCTACCTACATTGAGTTTCTGCGTCATAGTTAGCTTTTTGCTTACAGTAAGCCACGACCACAAAAATCTAATTAAAATTAACAGCAGAGTGAAAATTATAGTGTCGCTAATAGTATCAAAGTTGCTAATAGAAGAATTGAACCAGATTATGTTCATGATTTTAGGTAACTGCGTACCCAAGATTAAAAAAACCAGACCGTTCAATGTGTATGCCAACACTGACCAGATGCTTTCAAATGCTATGTTGAGATTAGCAGTCTCGGGGTTGAGGCTTTTTCTGCTAAATGAGTGTGCAATCCCCGATACGACCACCGCCAAGATTCCACTGACCTCAAGATGCTCTGCCACAATAAAAACCAAGAACGGGGTTAAAAGTCCAATTAAAATATGTAAGGTTACATTTTCCATTCCTAGTGAACGAATCCATCTAACAAAAAAGTACTTGACTAAAGTTAGTACAAGGCCAACCAACGCTCCGCCTAGTGCGACTATGATGAACCTTGCGCCTGCGTGAGCCAATGAAAACGCGCCTGTCAACATTGCGGCAATGGCAAACTGGAAGCCAACGATGCCCGAAGCGTCATTGACGAGTGACTCGCCCTCCAGTATATTCATAATGCTGCTCGGCATGTTGAGCTTCTTTGCAAGAGAGCCTACGGCAACAGCATCAGTGGGCGCTAAAGCGGCGGCAAGGGCAAAGGCTGCCGCAAGCGGTATTGATGGAATGAGATAGTTGATAAAATAGCCCACAACAATTACTGTAATTAGCACTAGTCCGAATGCGAGAAGAATAATCGGTTTTTTGAAATCCCATAGAGATTTTTTGTCGGAAAGCATTGCGTCGTGAAACAATAGCGGTGCGATGAATAAAAGCATGAACAATTCGGGGTTTAAGTCTAATTGAAATTGACTTGGAAGAAATGTGATGCAGATTCCCAAGACGATTTGGATAATTGGGACAGAGATAAACGGCAAAAACCTATTTATAAAGTTTGAGACAAATATCGCAAATAACAGGATTAATATGTATTCAAAAAGTAGCATTATCGTGCTCCTCGCAACTTGGATTTTCAAATATATGTAACACTTCTATTGTAAAAGCATTACCGTCTACTGTCAAGCTTTGAACGGCAGATATAATAAAAACCTTGTCAATTTTTTTTAGATATAATATAATGTAATATAAACTTGCGAAAGGAGGCTGCAATCTAATTTTTGTAATGCGAGGTGATTTTTGACAATGCTGTAACATTTAAGCGCCAGAACCTACCGCAAGGTAGGTTGACGAGGTGAGGGGAACATACCATTCGGCCACAGTGCAATAGAACTGGTATTATCGAAACTTTCGGCGGGAACCCCTCCGTTAAAGCTCCAAAACGTTAGGGAAGGACAAAATCCCGAGCAATCGGGCCACAAAGCCGTATCCTTGGAGTAAATTTATATAAAGGAAAACATATGTGTGGAATTGTAGGCTACACAGGTAGTAATAATGCTGCCGAAATTATATTAGCAGGCCTTACAAATCTTGAATACCGTGGATATGATTCTGCGGGAATGTCTCTTATAAATGGCAACGAAATCATGACAATTAGGTCAGCAGGAAGGCTACAAAACCTAATAAAAAAATATGAGCAGCTTGGCAAACCGACTTCAACTCTGGGAATAGGCCATACGCGCTGGGCAACTCACGGCGCACCCTCGGACAAAAATTCGCACCCGCATTATACCGCAAAGCTTTCGCTTGTACATAACGGTATAATCGAGAATTATTTAAGCATCAAATCGTTTTTATTGGAGAAGGGCTATAGCTTTTCGTCGGAGACTGACACCGAAGCCTTGGCAAAATTGATTGATTATCACTACAATGGCGATGTTACAGCTACACTAACGGCTGCGCTAAATCGTGTGGAGGGGTCTTATGCTTTGGGCATAATCTTCGCAGATAAGCCCGACGCCATATACGCTGTACGCAAAGACAGTCCGCTCATTGTGGGACTTGGTGACGGTGAAAACTTTATAGCCTCTGACGTTCCAGCCATTTTGGAGTACACACGGGACTACTATTTGCTTGATGAGCGTGAGATTGCAGAAGTCAAGGCAAATAGCGTAACGGTATGCGACCAAAACGGAAAACCCGTGGAAAAAAAGCGGATTACCGCAACTTGGAATGTGGAGCAGGCGAGAAAGCTTGGCTATGACCACTTTATGCTAAAGGAAATAAACGAGCAGCCCCATGTGCTAAATGATACCATTCACCCAAGAATTAGCGATGATTTACCCGATTTTTCAGTGGACGGCTTGCCGCAGTTTTTCTTCAAGAATTACGACCGAATATCTATTGTAGCTTGCGGCACTGCCATGCACGCGGGGATTGTAGGCAAATCAATCATAGAAAAACTTGCGCAAGTCCCTGTTGAGGTTGATTTTGCCTCGGAATTTCGCTACCGAAACCCTATTTTGAATACGGGAACGCTAGTCATTGCAATATCACAATCGGGCGAAACCGCAGATACACTGGCAGCAATAAGGCTTGCAAAATCACGCGGAGTTGACACCCTTGCAATCGTCAATGTGGCAGGCTCGTCAATCGCACGTGAGGCAAAGTACGTGTTGCATACATATGCAGGGCCAGAAATTGCAGTCGCAAGCACAAAGGCATTTTCCGTTCAGCTTGGAATTTTGTATCTCATCGCAATAAAAATGGCGTTTGACAAGGTTAGAATCAGCGAGCAAGAAACCAAAGCAATGACAAAAAATCTGCTTGCCACAGTTGAATTGACGAAAGAAGTACTCAAGCAGAGTGACTATCTGAAAAAGCTATCGGTAATGTTTGAAGATACCTCAAGCCTATTTTATATGGGTAGAGGCGTCGACTACGCCTTGGCGATGGAAGGCTCGCTTAAGCTGAAGGAAATTTCATATATTCATTCCGAGGCATATGCGGCAGGGGAGCTTAAACATGGCACAATCGCGCTTATAACGGAGGCTGTACCTGTAATCGGACTAATCACTCAAAGTGACTTGCTACCCAAAATTATCAGCAATATTAAAGAAACCCGCGCACGTGGCGCATATGTTTTGATTATAACAAAGGAAGGCTTTGAAATTGACGATGAGTGTTGCGACGAAATTCTCCGCTTGCCCGATGTCGACGACATGTTCATGCCGATTTTGTCCGTGATTGCATTGCAACTTTTTGCTTATCATGTTGCTGTAGCTCGCGGCTGTGACGTAGATAAACCGCGTAATCTAGCCAAATCTGTCACTGTCGAATAATTTAATCCTACACAAAGGTAAAAGGACGGCGGGTTTTCGCCGTCCTTAATCTATTGCAAGCTTATCTGCATATTTGTGAAATAAATACAGCTTTACAATGGCAGATTTATGTGCTATAGTTTTGGTATAAAAGAATATATAACATGGGTTTCCGCAAGGAACTAACAGGGAATTCGGTGTAAATCCGAAACGAACCCGTCACTGTGAAAATGAGCTTTGAGCAAATACCATTGGTGGTGACACCGAGAAGGTGCGCAAAGTGTTGATTTTGAGTCAGGAGACCTGCTTGTGTTTTTACTTTAGTTGCTGCGGGAATCAGCGTGCTGAATTAGAACAGAAGTGTGTTTTCCTGTTCTTGTATAAGCGTGATGTTAAGCAGCCGAAAGGTTGCTTTTTTATTTTGCAAAGAGGAAGGAAGATTCAAACATGAAGTATACCAAAACAGAAAAAAATGCACTTACGATATCTTGTGTGGCAGCATTGTTTTTCGCTTTTCCAGCCACTGCAAGCGCAATGCACATCATGGAAGGATATCTGCCACTTGTGCACTGCATAGTTTGGGACGTTATCTGCTTGCCCTTTTTAGTAGCTGGTATCATCAGTATACGTCGCACTTTGCAGAAAAGCAAACGCCTGTTAATCCTTTTTGCAATGTCTGGCGCGTTCATTTTTGTAATTTCCTCTCTTAAAATTCCGTCTGTAACTGGAAGTTGCAGCCACATGACGGGGACAGGGCTTGGAGCAATCCTTTTTGGGCCTGCGGTAACAAGTGTTCTCGGTATAATCGTGCTTATTTTTCAAGCAATTTTGCTTGCTCATGGCGGGCTGACAACGCTCGGCGCAAACACAGTCAGCATGGCAATTGTTGGGCCAATTTTAACGTGGCTGCTGTTTATGTCTGGCAAGAAGTTAAACATTAACCGCAAGGTGAATATTTTCATTGCCGCAGCATTTGGTGATATGCTGACCTATTGCGTGACCAGTGTTCAGCTTGCAATAGCGTATCCAAGCGAATCTGGTGGCGTAATGGCAAGTGCAGTAAAATTTCTCGGTGTGTTCGCGCCCACTCAACTGCCGCTTGCAATAATTGAAGGATTGCTGACAGTTTTGATTATAATGGGAATGGAAAGCTTTGCAGAACCAGAATTAAAAGAGCTTGCATTTGTGAAGGGGAAATAAAATATGACTAAGAATGCAAAGATTGCAGTTATAATCATAGCTTGTATTTTGTTGATTGCGCTTGTGCCGTTATTTGCGCTTAAAGGCGCGGGATTTGGCGGCAGCGATGACGCGGGTAGCCAAATGATTACACAGGTATTGGGCGAAGAATATGTTCCGTGGTTCACTCCGATTTTGGAAACAGCAATTAACGGCGAACTTCCAGGAGAAGTTGAGAGCCTGTTCTTCTGCATACAGACTGGTATTGGCGTGGGTATTCTCGCCTACTGCTTCGGGTATCTCGTCGCAAGAAAAAAATATTCTGGCGAAAAAAACTCCACTTTATAGGAATAAAATTTTCTATCTGCTTAATTCCTATTCGGAGTTGGGCAAGCTGTTTTGAGGTAAATAATGATTACTGCGATATTGACAACGGCGGTTGTCTGGTGCCTGTTTTATACGCGAGTACCCTCAATTCCGCTTGTTTTGCTTTGCGTTGGGGTTGGCGTGTCTCTGGCATTACTCGGCAGACATAGAAGCTCACAATTTTTCACAATTGATGTTCTAGCGCAAGTTTCACGGCTTAACAAAATAAATTCCACGCTAAAATTCTGGACCATTCTTGCCATGATGGTGGTATGCGTTTCGGCGCGAAGCTCAGTTGTTGGCATATTTTTAACGGTGGTAGTGCCAATATTTATCGTCTGCGTTGGTGGGCTAAAGCTGCATGATTACGTAGCAATGTTGGCGTTGCCTGCGTCATTTTTGATGTTGAGCGGACTTGCCCTGCTATTTGAAGTTTCTGCGCAGCGTACAGGGGTTATTAGCATACATATGTTCAATTTTTGGCTTTGTGTAGACGTTGAAGCACAAGCCCGCACAACTCTTGTAATGGCACGTGCGCTCGGGGCAGCTAGTTGTTTGTATTTAATGAGCCTAACGACTCCGATGTCGGAATTAATTGGAGTTTTGCGGCGCGCACGTTGTCCAGACGTGCTAATCGGGTTAATGTATCTTATGTATCGCTATATTTTTGTCCTACTATCCATGTATCACACTATGCGAAGTGCTGCGAAAAGCAGGCTTGGGTACGTGGACTATCGCACAAGCATACGTACAACGGGGAATCTATATTCGAATTTGCTTGCTCGCAGCTATCGCCATGCAAACAGAAACTTTGATGCAATGGAAAGCCGATGCTTCGACACAGAAATTCGATTTTTGGAGAGTGAAAAAAAAGTCACAGTAGTACACGCTGCCACCGCGATTGGCCTTGCAACTATAACCTTGTGCCTGTCTTTATTGATTCATTGAGGAGATGGCTAATATTAGAGAATTG
>JAVBKH010000196.1:0-11968 GCA_031554155.1 Oscillospiraceae bacterium | reverse complement strand
AACACCTGCGACAATCTTGGCAACACCAAGGCCATAGCTTACGGACGCTGTGCTTTTTTTGTTAGTCTGTTTCATGGCTTTTATCTCCTTTTTCCTTTGCTTGCCACAAGTTTATCAAATCAAATATGGCAAAGTCAATCGAAAAGCCAATTCTTCATCTAATTTTAATCTTGCACATATCTTTGTTTAAACAGATTTTATTTTAGCGAGCGAAAATGCGATATTATCGCTTCAGGCGTGCATTCGGCAATCTCAAGAAAATCTTTTGCTTCAGTCATATTTTCAAGATAATGTGCGTCTGACGAGCGCATGATTCGCACATTTGCAAGCTCGGGATATTCATTTTCCAGCGCGTCAAGGTCGCCATTTTGAGAGACCTCCGCACAGGTGAAGCCTAAATCCGCAGGGAATGTGCCAAGGCTTGAAATAATCGAAAACGACGAGCGGTCGATATGCGCAGGGTAACAAAAGCCACCAAATTTTGCGACTAACACGGTGGCTTCGTCAATGGAAATTGAGCTTGCCGTGACAAGCAAAATCTCCTCGGAGCCAACAACGTTGTCCAAGGAGTCCATGTAAATTTGCTCTCCGAATATATTCGGTTTGTTTTTGATAGGCGGAATTCTCACCTTGACTTCGGCCGCAAATCCCTCTGCCGCCTCCAAATTTGGAAATAGACAGACGACATGGATTTCTTCGGCGGTCGCAAGCTCCATGCCCGCAAGCACCGTAATTCCAACTTCCCTGCCCGCTTCAATCGCGCTTTTGCAGTTGCCCACAGAATTGTGGTCGGTCAATGCAATCGCGTCAAGCTCAAGAATTTTCGCCATATTGACAAGGTTGTACGGCGTCATGTCAGCGTCGCCGCACGGCGAAAGACAGGAGTGAATATGAAAATCGTATTTAACCCTCATAGCCTGCTAAATTTTAAAGCAAGCTCATAGGCTGGCTCTTGCCCAGATAAAATCGTGATTTTGTTAGCATCTGCCTGCTTTTTGGCTTCGTCATCAAGGTGCGACTGCTCGCACAAAATTATGCAGCTCAAATCCGCAAGCTTCGCAACCGCAATGGAATTTACGTTGCCCATTACGGTAATCCAAGCGTTGTTTTCTTGTGCGCGGCCCATTACCCAGCTCAATAAATCGCCTATGTAGCAGCCTTCTACCACGCGGTCTAGGTCACCTTCGCACAAAACCTTTAGCTCAAGCTTTTCACATACATCTTTTACAGTCATATTATCCCCACCTAATCCAAGTTTACGCGCGGGTCTTTCGAAACATTGATACCTGCTGAGCTTGCTTCCTGCCTTAAAACAAACACGCAATCGTTCATCTGCGCGCTGCCTGTGATAATGTCTTCGGCCAAGGCACGACAAGACGGTGCGCCGCATGAGCCGCAATCAAGGCTAGGCAAAATCTCGGTAATGCGGTCGATTTCGGCCATCATGCTCATTGCCTCGCCCAAATCGTTGGAAAGCTTCATCACGCCCATATATTCGAGCTTGCTTTTCCACTTAATATATGGCATATCGCCGTCAAAACGGTTGAGTGAGACTGGTAAATATTTGCGTAGACGCTGAACTCGCGCCTTTGCAACATATGGGTTTTCTACTGTGAGCGCGCCGCCTACACAGCCACCGGGACATGCGTTTAGCTCGATAAAATCAAGCTCGCTCAAGCGCTCGCCTTCAAGTGCTTCAAGCACAGACATCACGTTCTCCATGCCGTCAGCAGCAAGGTACTGCTCACGAATTAGCGCAGAAGATTCGCCGCCGCTGCTCGCCCAACTCACGCCGATAATTCCACTTGTTGCAAGTGGTAGCGGCGTTATGACCTTGTTCATTTTATCAACGAGCTTGGGGTACAGCTCCGAGATTGCAAACGCGCCGTCTGCCCAAGATTTTTCTATACCGATTGGCTGCTTGATGTCTGTCATTTTCGCAGGGCATGGCGTTATAAAAAACGCACCTATGTCCTCCATTGGCAGCCCAGTCTTGGCGTGAGCTTCCTCCTTTGCGCGCCTAGCAGCGTCCTGCATTGGTGACAAAAGTTGCAGCACATTGTCACAGAGCTGAGGAAAGCGCACACGTATAAGCCGCACAACAGCAGGGCAAGCCGAGCTAATTATCGGGGTTTTGAGTTTGCCCTCCTTGATAAGCCGCCGTGTTGCGTCGGAGATTATTTCAGCCGAACGCGAAACCTCAAAAACATCATCAAAGCCTAGGCCCATCAAGCCTGTGAGAACATAATCAATGTCGCTAAGGTTGTTGAACTGGCCATACAGCGTTGGAGGTGGCAACGCAATTTTGTACTTGAATTCATTTAGTCGGCTAATATCGTCAAAAATCGCGCGCTTCGCCCTATGCGGACACACGCGAATACACTCGCCGCAATCAGTGCAACGTTCGTTTATAATGCGCGCTTTACCGTCGCGCACACGTATAGCTTCAGTCGGGCAACGCTTAATGCAATTGGTACACCCCTTGCACTTATCCGCATCAAGCGTAACACTGTGATAAAACTCAGCCATGCGAGTCAGCTCCTTTTATACCCATCGCAAAATGCAATATGCAAAATGCAGAGCATCTTGTTGCCACCGCAAAGCGGCCGCCCCGCCGTCACAAAGCGACGGCGCATTTGGCGCGTCTAGCTTAGGCATTTTTGGCTTTCACTGTCATATAAACCTTTGTGCCAACGCCGACAGTGCTTTCAATTCGCATTTCGTCGGTATATTTTTTAATATTGGGCAGGCCCATTCCTGCACCAAAGCCAAGTGACCTAACCTCGTCTGGCGCGGTTGAAAAGCCCTCTTGCATGGCTAGTTCAACGTCAGCAATACCAGGGCCTACATCATCGAGCAAGGCGTCAATTTTGTCGGGATAAATCTCGACAGTGATTTCGCCACCATTTGCATGGATAACCATGTTGATTTCGGCTTCGTACATGGCAATTGATATGCGTCGAATAGCGTCCGAATCGTAGCCAAGCTGCTTTAGCACAGCTTTAACCTTACCTGAAGCTTCGCCTGCATGGGTAAAATCATCACCAGAAACTTGATAAACTTTTTTAATAGGCTCCATTATTTCTCCTCACACCCTCCGCCGAGTCCTTTACAATAAAGTTTGCCGCATGCAGTAAACATGCGATATTTTGTGGCAAGCAACATGATTCCGCGTGCTTTTGCAAGCTCAATCACATCTTCACTGGGCATTTTCCCTCGCACAAAAGCAATGCACTTCATGTCTAGCATTTCGGCTGTGCGAACGGCCTGTGAATTCAAAAGGCCTGTAAGCAGCATACTTTGGTCTTTAACAAAAGCCAAGGCATCGCTCATCATATCGCTGCCGCAAGCGGTATTTATCTCAAGGTCAAAGTCATCTCCGCAGATAACTTCCGCTTCAAGAATCTCGATAATTTCTCTCGCTTTCACTACAAATCCCTCCAATTTTGATATTAATTAATTATACCACTAATGTCAAATAGTTGAGACTGTAATAAGTGACAATATTTTAACAAGCATTTTGTTTAATATTTACTAGGCAATTGAGCATAACGACTAACTATATTTTTTTTATTCTACCTTTGTGTCTATTTCGTAAAAATATATACCTTATTCCTCAAAATGGCAGGTCTTTCGGTTAATGTTACCCGTGGCAAACATGCCAAATTCACTGGATTTTTCTCATACAATTTGTTATACTTTCAATAGTCAAAAGTTGTGGAGGTGTAGGGTTTTGCGTGAGCTTTCGTTAAACGTCATGGACGTTGTGCAAAATTCAATAAGCGCCAAGGCAACCTTGATTGAGGTTGTGCAGCGCACAAACGGGGATTCGCTAGTAATAACGATTTCCGACAACGGCTGTGGAATGACAGAAGAACAAGTTCAAAGCGTGACAAACCCATTTTTCACAACGAGAACAACACGCAGTGTTGGGCTAGGAGTTCCACTTTTCAAAATGGCGTGTGAGCAAACAGGCGGCAGCTTTTCAATTGATTCCGAGGTCGGCAAAGGCACACATGTTTCCGCCAAGTTTGTGATTACCCACATTGACATGACACCCGTGGGCGACATGAACGAGACTATTCTTCTACTTATAATCGGCAACCCCGACATTGATTTTGTTTACACAAACGAACTAAACGGCAAAGACTTCAAGCTCGACACTCGCGAGCTTCGCGAAGTTTTGGGCGACGATGTTTCCCTTGCAAACCACGATGTGGCCGCATGGATACGGGAAAACCTTGCCGAAATGGAAAGTGAACTAAAGAACTAGGCTAATCTGCTGCCACTTTATCTAGGCGGCAAAAAATATCCCGCACATTGTTATAAGTTTATCAATTAATTTGCATAAATAATCCAAGGAGGCTAAAAATTATGAAGTCATTGGCAGAATTACAGGCAATCCGCGACAAAGCGCGCGAAAACATGGGCATACGCGAGGACAAAGCCAACGCAGTTCGCGTAGTTGTTGGCATGGCAACCTGCGGAATCGCAGCAGGCGCACGTCCTGTGCTTTCCACGTTCGTTGAAGAAGTTGCAAAAGAAAAACTAAGTGAGATTATCGTGGGCCAAACAGGCTGCATCGGAATTTGCCAATACGAGCCAGTCGTTGAGGTTTTCGAGCCTGAACGCGGCAAGACCACCTACGTTAATATGACTGCTGAAAAAGCAATCAAGGTTGTGCATAAGCACCTAATCGGCGGAGAAGTCGTCACAGAATACACAATTGGCTCAGTTGGCAAATAAAGGAGGATTTTAATACATGATACGCTCAAGCATTCTCGTATGCGGCGGTACTGGCTGCACGTCCTCGGGTAGCGAAAAGCTAATTACAATCTTAAACAAAAGTCTTGAAAAAGCGGGACTTGTTGACGAAGTTAAAGTGGTCAAGACTGGTTGCTTTGGTCTTTGCGCACTCGGCCCAATTATGATTGTGTACCCCGAAGGCACATTCTATTCCATGGTCACTGAAGAAGACGTACCCGAAATCGTTTCAGAGCACCTATTAAAGGGCAGAATTGTGACACGCCTTGTCTACGACGAAACCCTAAAAGAGAACAACGAAGTCTCCTCCCTTGACGAGACTGGATTTTACAAAAAACAAAAGCGCGTTGCTCTTCGCAATTGTGGCGTGATTAATCCAGAAGACATCAACGAATACATAGCTATGGACGGTTACATGGCGCTTGGCAAGGCTTTAACCGAGATGACACCGGAAGACGTAATCAAGACCATCAAAGACTCTGGACTTCGTGGCCGTGGCGGCGGCGGGTTCTCAACTGGCATGAAATGGGGCTTTGCGGCTGCACAAGTCGCAGACCAAAAATATGTTTGCTGCAACGCTGACGAAGGCGACCCGGGCGCGTTCATGGACCGCTCTGTGCTTGAGGGTGACCCCCACGCACTAATAGAGGCCATGGCAATTGCTGGATACGCCGTTGGCGCAAATCAAGGATATGTTTACGTTCGCGCAGAGTATCCTATTGCTGTACATCGTTTGCAAATTGCTGTTGACCAAGCCCGCGAAGAAGGTTTGCTCGGCAAAAACATTTTGGGCAGCGGCTTCTGCTTTGATATGGAGCTTCGCTTGGGCGCAGGCGCGTTCGTTTGCGGCGAAGAAACCGCTCTGCTTACTTCAATCGAAGGCAACCGCGGCGAGCCTAGACCAAGACCTCCGTTCCCAGCAGTCAAGGGATTATTTGGCAAGCCCACCGTTTTGAATAACGTTGAGACTTATGCAAATATTCCTAGAATCATTCTGCTCGGCTCTGATTGGTTTTCCGCAATGGGTACAGAAAAATCCAAGGGCACAAAAGTTTTCGCCCTCGGCGGCAAAATCAACAACACAGGCCTTGTTGAAGTTCCCATGGGCACCACGCTTCGCGAAATCGTCGAAGAAATTGGCGGCGGTATTCCAAATGGCAAAAAATTCAAGGCAGCGCAGACAGGCGGCCCATCTGGCGGCTGTATCCCCGCAAAACATCTTGACATTAAAATTGACTACGACAACCTTATTGCCATTGGCTCAATGATGGGCTCTGGTGGCTTGATTGTCATGGACGAGGATAGCTGCATGGTCGATATTGCAAAGTTCTTCCTAGAGTTCACAGTCGACGAAAGCTGCGGCAAATGCACACCTTGCCGAATTGGCACAAAACGTCTGCATGAGCTGCTTGAAAAAGTCACAAGCGGCAACGGAACGCTTGCCGACCTTGATAAAATGGAAAAGCTTTGCTACTATATCAAAGAAAATGCGCTGTGCGGCCTAGGCCAAACTGCTCCAAACCCTGTGCTTTCCACGCTCAACTTCTTCCGCGACGAGTACGAAGCACATGTTTTACATAAAAAATGTCCTGCTCATGTCTGCAAAGACTTGATGAATTTCACAATAATTCCCGAAAAATGCACAGGCTGTACACTTTGCTCGCGCGTTTGCCCTGTCAACGCGATTAGCGGCACAGTGAAAAATCTGCATGTTGTCGACCACGATGTCTGCATAAAATGCGGCGCCTGCATGGAAAAATGCAAATTCAAGGCAATTGTGAAAGAATAAAAAAGGAGTGTACCTGTTAATATGGCTAATGTAAACATTAAAATAGACGGGAAGCCGCACTCAGTGCCTGCCGAGATGACCATTCTCGAAGCTGCGCGCACTGTTGGAATTGAGATTCCCACGCTCTGCTACTACAAAAAGATTAACCAGATTGGCGCTTGCCGCATCTGCGTTGTTGAAGTTAAGGGCGCAAGAACGCTGATTACCGCGTGTACCTACCCTGTCAATGAAGGCATGGAAATTATCACGAACTCCCCGAAAGTATTCGAGTCGAGAAAGACCACTCTTGAACTTATTCTTTCAACACATGACCGCAAATGCCTGTCCTGCGTGCGCTCTAGCAACTGCGAACTTCAAAGACTTTGCTGGATGTTCGGCGTTGATGACGAAACCGCATTTGAAGGCGAAAATCCTCAATATGAATTTGATGATTCTGCAATGCACATGACCCGCGACAACAACAAATGTATCCTCTGCCGCCGCTGTGTTGCAGCTTGCCAAAGTCAGCAGGCTGTCGGAGTAATTGGCGCAAATGACCGCGGCTTTGCAACGCACATTGGCTGCGCATTTGAACAGGATTTGAGCGAAGTCGCTTGCGTTTCCTGCGGCCAGTGTATCGTAGTTTGCCCTACTGGCGCAATCACCGAAAAAGACCAGTCCGCCAAGGTTTGGGCAGCACTTGCTGACCCCACAAAGCACGTCATTGTGCAAACTGCTCCATCAATCCGCGCAACAATCGGCGAAGCTTTCAACCTGCCAATCGGCACAAACTGCGAGGGCAAAATGGTTGCATCGCTGCGCAGGCTTGGCTTTGACGGCGTTTATGACACTGACTTTGCCGCCGACATGACCATCATGGAGGAAGCAAACGAATTCATTCAGCGCGTTAAAAATGGTGGCCCTCTGCCGCTAATTACCTCCTGCTCACCAGGTTGGGTTAGCTATTGCGAACATTATTTCCCCGAATATATCGCAAATCTGTCGAGCTGCAAATCCCCGCAGCAAATGTTCGGCGCAATCGCCAAGACTTGGTATGCAAAGAAAAAAGGCATTGACCCCAAAGATATTTTTGTGGTTGGAATCATGCCATGTACCGCGAAAAAGTTCGAAGTCAACCGTGAGGACGAAAATGCAGCGGGCGTTCCCGACTGTGACGTTGCTCTCACAACCCGCGAAATCAGCCGCATGATTAAGCGCGCAGGTCTCGATTTTGCCGCTCTTCCCGACGAAGAATTTGACGCTCCATTAGGTGAATCCTCTGGCGCTGGCACAATCTTTGGCGCAACTGGCGGCGTTATGGAAGCCGCACTTCGCACAGCTGTTGAATGGCTTACAGGCGAAGAACTTGGCGCGATTGACTTCAATGAAGTTCGCGGCATGGAAGGCGTTAAAGAAGCGACCTACAAGGTCGGCGACCTAGAAGTTAACGTTGCTGTTGCGTCTGGCCTTGCAAACGCAAAGACACTATTAGAGCGTGTGAAAAAGGGCGAGAAGAAATACCATTTCATCGAGATAATGGGCTGCCCTGGTGGCTGCATCAACGGCGGCGGCCAGCCAGTGCAAATGGCGCATGTGCGCAACTTCGTTGATTTGCGTTCAATGCGTGCAGCAGTACTCTACGACCTTGACGAAGCCAACACTGTCCGCAAATCTCACGAGAATCCATCTGTGAAAAAGATTTACGAGGAATTCTTTGAGAAGCCAGGCAGCCACAAGGCTCACGAGATTCTACACACAAGCTATAGAGTTCGCGAGCATTATTAATAACAATCAGATAGAAAAGACCGCCGCAAGCTTGCTTGCGGCGGTCTTTCGTTATCGTTCAATATATAATTTGTTCTACAAATTATATTCAATTCCCGTACATATCTCTATTTCGCTTCATGGATTTTCTGAAATTTCTGCGCTGTGCACCGTATTTTTTGTAGTTACGAAGCCAATCAAGCAAGTTGTCTCCGAAGAAAAGAATCAAGTTCAGTAGCGACGCAATTATTGACGCCTTGACAGACCAACCACCCGAGAAGAACATTAATGCGATAAACACAATATCAATTAAGGCGAGAATTTTCATCTTGACGGGAATAACCATCCAAAGCAAAATCTCTCGGTTTGGGTCAAGGGCCGCGAGCGCCAAGAACATTGAAAGATTTAAGAAGCGGTTTGTGCCGTAACCTGTGATTATCGCGGCAATTATCGCGCCAATTATGCCGATTACGTAGAACAGCGTGAACTTAGTCGTTCCCCATGTATTTTCAAGCGAGCTGCCAATCCAGTAGTAAAAATAAAGCTCAAGCAAAACCCACAAAATCATGTCAAACCGCGGCACAACCACAAACGTGATTAGTCGCCACACCTCGCCCCTTAAAACGCGCGCCATGTCAAGGGACAAAAGCGCCGAAATTGGCAGCTTTGTAACGTTTTCGGCAAGGTAAATCGCAAGCATTGTGCCTGTGATATAGATTATTAGATTATCAATGCCGAATCTGCGAAACCTGTATTCGAGCTTGTTTAGCCATCTTGTCATTGGTTTTGCTCCTCAAAATTAGTTTTGTTTCCGCTATTGTAGCATTTTTTTGCGGCGAAATAAACAACAAAATGTTAATCAATGCAAAAACAGAGCCGAATTAATCAGCTCTGCTAATTTTTTATTCTGCGCCAAGCCCAAAGCTTATCGAAAGTGCACGGTTAATCTCGTTCATTGAGCCAATGTCGAGCTGACCCATTTTTTCTTTGAGTCGTTTTTTGTCGATAGTCCTTATCTGCTCAAGCAGAACGACAGAATCTCGCGAAAGCCCACAGCCAATTGAAGGTAGCTCAATGTGGGTTGGCAGCTTAGATTTTTCCTTTTGGCTTGTGATAGCCGCCGCGATTACCGTTGGGCTAAACTTGTTTCCGACATCATTTTGCACGATAAGTACCGGCCTAATCCCGCCTTGTTCCGAGCCGACAACGGGGGAAAGGTCGGCATAGTAGATTTCTCCTCTTTTGACAGTCACGTCAATCACGCTCCGCCTAACTTCTATTTGCAACATCTGGACGACGCTGCCGCGCCGTTTTCCTGTTTTTATTGTTACCAGAAGTTGTGCTGAATAAACAGCGGCGCATAAAAAAATTAATGATAACAAAAACTGGAAGCTGGGCCATGTCGCCCCCTATCAATATATTATTCTGCCCGAATAGTTGGTACTTTAAGCGCAAAAAAGCTCCGCGCTTTTGCGCGAAGCTTTTGTTTGTTTAGTCTAAAAATGCAAAATTATCAAACTCAATTTCCAATTCCTCGGCAGGAATCGAAAGTTTCATCAAGCTGCCAGTCTTGCCGTGTACTTTCAAAACGAACTCGCCGCTCTCCATAACCCCATTGACTTCAAGTGTGCCGTCGTCAAGTTTGACGAAGAGTCCATCGTCGCGCATAGCCTTGTTAATTGCCGTAACAGCGAGCTTTGCAACCGCATTGCCAGGTACAGAATCTGGCTCGAACTGGAAGCTTAAACCCTTGTAATTTAGGTCAACGCTGTCCTCTTGAAAGACAAACGCCATTTCCGCAAGGGACGGCGGCGATTCGAACGTCACCGAGCATCTTGACGGCGTTTCCTGCGAGATGTGCGCTGTCGCTTTAAGCTCCTTGTAGCTGATTTTCGCTGACGTGGTGTAGTTGCCCGTGTGTCCGCTAAGCGGTGTCTTTGGGTTCAACGTCTTGGATTTGCAGCCGCTAAAGCTTAGCGTAATAACGCAAATCAAAGCTAAGCAAATCGCTGTATTACCGCGTTTTTTTATCGCGTCGACTTTGCACATGGGCAGCTTCCTCTCGCTTTAAAGGTTATGTCTTGATAATATTTTCGCAAGGTAGTTGGGCAAATCACTGGGCAGCATTGCGTACTTTGAAAGCTCGGCGCAAGCTTCGTCCGCAGCCAAGCCATGCAGATGAACAGCCGCTGTTGCTGCGTCCATCGGGGCAAGACCCTGCGCCGTAAACGCCGAAACAATCCCCGCCAAAACGTCGCCGCTGCCTGCTTTTGCAAGCCCCGCATTGCCTGTGTGATTTTCAAGGTAAGTGCTTTCGGGCGACGCAACCACTGTTTCGTGGCCTTTGAGCACCACATAGACGTTGTGCTTTGTAGCAAACTGCAAGGCCACTCCGCTTGTATCCGCTGCAATTTGTTCCGCGCTAACGCCGCAAAGCCTCGACATTTCGCCAATATGAGGCGTTAAAATTATCGGCACTGTTGTCTCGCTTAAAACATTTATATTCGCCGCAACGGCGTTTATTCCATCAGCGTCAATAATTAGCGGACATCTTGCATTTTTTATGAAATATTCTAGTAATTTTTCGGTATTTGGGCCTAATCCAAGCCCACACCCGAACAAAATTGCTGTGGCCTCCCGCATACTTTCGCGCAATAACGGCATGGAGTTTTCTGCTGCAATGCCGTTGACGTCGCTTTCCGGCAGCTCAACGTAAATTGGCTCGTAGAGCTTGGCCGCGACGGAATCGCACACCGATTTTGTCGATGCAAGCGTGACATATCCAACCCCCGAACGAAGTGCAGCAAGCGTGGAAAGTGCAGCAGCACCGCGATAACGGCTGCAACCCGCAACAACAAGCAGGCGACCATGCTTGCCTTTGTGGGAGGTAGGGTCGCGTGGTGGCAACGATTTTAGCACAGCGTCTGTTTTTATTTCGCCAAATAGGCCCTGAATTCCCTCTCGCGCTTCGTCGGGAATTCCAATTGCCACAAGCTCAATTATTCCGCAATGTTCTTTGCCCGCTTGAAGAATATGCACAGGCTTGAGCGTGTCGAAAACTACAGTAAAATCAGCCTTTACAGCACCCTCCGCAGCTTTTGCGGTGTCGCACTCAAGTCCTGTGGGAATGTCTAGCGCAATAACCGCAGCAATGGCGTTGTTAACGGCTTCGCAGGCTTTTTGTGTCCAAGTGTCAAGCTCGCCGCGAAAGCCCGTGCCATAAATCGCATCAACGACAATATCGGCTTTTTCGAGAATATCCATGACTCGCTCGTAATTTTCCTCAAGGGACAACACAGGCATACCCATAAGCTCAATTTTTTCGTACATTGAACGTGCCTCTTCGCTTCTTGGAGAGCCGCCGACTAGCACTACAAGCACGTTTGCGCCGTTTTCAATCAGCTTGCGAGCGGCTACAAATCCGTCGCCACCGTTGTTACCGCTGCCGCAAAAAATCATGCAGTTAAGCCCATTTAGCTGAAAGGTTCGCCGAATAAACGCGGCGGCAGCGCTGCCAGCATTTTCCATTAGTCTTTGATAAGTCATGTCAAAATTAAGCGACGCTTCCTCAATCTGTTTCATCGCGCCTGCCGTTACAACCCGCATTAAATCGCGCTCCTTTCAAATGCTTCAACTACTGCAACTGCGTATTCCCTCGTGTGGGACACGCTG
>JAVBKH010000162.1:0-3973 GCA_031554155.1 Oscillospiraceae bacterium | reverse complement strand
GGTGAGGTGCAGTTCACAGCAGAGGACGCGACACGCAGCGACCCCGCTTTTTTACTTCAAGTCTTCGAAAAAGTCTGTGAGGCAGGCGCAATGCTCGTCAACATTGCTGACACTGTAGGATATGCCGCACCAGAAGAAATCGCTAACATGGTGCGGTTTTACAAGTCAAGGCTGCCACAAAATTTGCTGCTTGGCGTGCATTGCCACAACGACCTTGGGCTTGCCAACGCAAACACGCTTAGCGCGATAAAAGCAGGCGCTGACCACTTTGAATGCACCCTTGGCGGCATTGGCGAGCGCGCAGGCATGGCCGCAATCGAAGAAGTGGCAATGGCGCTGAGAACCCGCAGCCAGTTTTTTGACGCCACAACAAAGCTTGTCACAAAGGAATTTTACCGCGCAAACAAGCTGCTTAGCAACATAATCGACGTGGATATCTCACCGACAAAACCCATCGTTGGCGCAAACGCATTTGCGCACGAGGCAGGCATACATCAACACGGCATTATGGCGAACCCGCTCACCTACGAAATTATGCGGCCAGAAGACGTAGGCCTTCACGTAAACCGCATAATTATGGGGAAACATTCGGGCAAGGCTGCGCTTAAAGAGCGACTTGACCAACTTGGATATCAACTCTCTGCCGAAAATCTTGACGACGTTTTTAAACGATTCAAGATTCTTGCGGACACAAAAAAATCCCTCACAGATATGGATATCGAAGAACTTGTTTACGGCGAGACCGCCGAAATCCAAGCCTATACCCTCGACAGCTTTGTCATAAATTCGGGCACAAGCATCACCTCGACAGCAGTCGTTCGCTTAATGCACACAGGCAAGGTTCACGAACATGTTGCACGCGGCGAAACACCTGTGATTGCCGCATTTCGCGCAGTGGACAAAATTGTCAAACACAGCTACCCGCTCCACCATTGGGCAATAAATTCAATTTCAGAGGGTCGCAACGCACTCGGAGAAAGCGTTGTGCAGGTGCTTTATGGAGAAAAAGTTGTGACTGGACGTGGTATGCACACCGACATAGTTGAAGCGTGTATACGCGCGTATATTGCAGCAATAAATAAAGCCTTAAAGCTAGAGAGGTAGAGCAAATTTTAAGCGGGCAGTCACAGAGCTGCCCGCTTTTTGTATCATTTTGCCTCAAGCCAGTTATCTCCGCGACCAACCTCGGCCTCCATAGGCACAGAGAGTGAGACTGCGGCCTCCATTTCCTCCTGCAAAAGCTTTGCTGCGGTATCGGCTTCATCAATGGGGCTTTCGACGATAAGTTCATCGTGAACCTGCAAAATAAGCCGAGACTTTAGTTTCTCCGCCTTCAGCCTGTTTGAGACACGAACCATGGCAATCTTGATTATATCGGCGGCTGTGCCTTGAATTGGCGTGTTCATAGCCACGCGCTTGCCAAATTCGCGTGTGGGGCGAATCGACGACGTAAGTTCTGGCAAATATCTTCTGCGCTCGAAAAGAGTTTTGACGTAGCCATGCTCCTTACCAAACTCGATTGTATCGGCCATATACCGCTTCACCCCGCTGTAGGTTGCGAGATAATTCTTGATGTAGTCGCTTGCTTCCGACATGCTGACGCCGATATCTTGCGAAAGCGAATACGCGCCAATGCCGTAAACTATGCCAAAATTGACGGCTTTTGCGCGGCTTCTCATGATTGGCGTGACGAAAAGCGGTGGCATATCAAAAACCTGTGCGGCTGTGTTTGTGTGAATATCCTCGCCCGACGCAAACGCTGCAATCATGTTTTCGTCGTCTGCAATGTGCGCGAGAACCCGCAGCTCAATTTGAGAGTAGTCGGCGTCAAGCAGAGTTGTGCCCTGCTTGGCCTTGAAAAATCGTCTAAGCTCGCTGCCAAGCTCGGTGCGAACTGGAATATTTTGCATATTCGGCTCTGTTGACGAAATTCGGCCTGTTCGCGTCAGAGTCTGCTGAAAACTGGTGTGAATGCGTCCATCAGCGGCAACAACACGCATTAGTCCATCAACATACGTTGATTTTAGCTTTGCCACCGTTCGGTATTCGAGGACTAGCGCAACAATTTCATGCTGACTTTTTAATTCCTCAAGCGCGTCAGCGTTGGTGGAATATCCTGTTTTAGTCTTGGTCTTAGCTGGCAAGGCAAGCTTCTCAAATAAAATTACTCCAAGCTGCTTTGGTGAATTTATATTGAATTCTTCGCCTGCAAGCTCATAAATACGGCTCTGCAATCGCGATATTTCCCCATCAAGCTTCTCGCCAAATTTTGTGAGTCCGTCTGTATCAACCTCAAATCCTGCGTGTTCCATTTCGGCAAGCACCCCAGCAAGTGGCAGCTCAATCTCACGTAAAAGCTTGTCTTGCCCGTTCGTTTTGATTTTTGCGTCAAGCTTGTCCGCAAGCTCGCTGAACACCGCGCAATCTTCCAACAACGCCGTATGAAGACCCAACATATTGTCTAGACCAATCGGCTCAACGCCGTATTCCGCCGCAAGTCTCGCAACTGCGTACTCCGTTGATGTTGGATTTAAAATATATCCAGCAATTTCTGCATCAAAAATAATATTTTGTGGCTCAACGCCTGTCTCTAATGCAAAATGGTGCAAAATTTTAACGTTGTTTGTGCGCTTTTTTGCTTGAGCTGTAAGAATATTTTTTGTATGCTCTATGACGTTGTTGTCGAGCAAAAACAATGTTTCTGGTGTCACAACGCAGATGGCATTTGGCGTGTTTGTCCCCTTTTCAAACTGGAACAAAACGTCAATCGTGGAGTCTTCCCGCAAAAGTTCATTAGGCAGCTCGTTGAACGCGATGTCAAGCGGCTTTATAGGCTTATCATCAATATTTTTAGACGTATCTGCTGCTTGCGGCATTACCCCAAACCGCTGCATCAAGCTGAAAAGCTCAAGTCGCGCCATCAGCGCGTAGGCCTTGGCGTTATTCGCCGCTGCAATTTTGTAGCTTGCAATTGACGCGTCTATCGGGGCTTTGCAGTCAATTGTGACAAGTTCGCGGCTTAGGTAAGCCATTTCTTTTCCCGTACGCAACTTTTCGCGAAGTCCCTCTTTAATGGGCAAGCTGTCGAGGTTTTCGTAAATATAATCAAGACTGCCAAAGTCTTGAATCAGCGTTGCTGCGCCCTTTTCGCCAATTCCCGCAACGCCTGGCACATTGTCGGAGCTATCCCCCATCAAGGCCTTGACATCGATTAGCTGAATAGGCTTAACGCCGTATTTTTCAAGAATTGCAGCCTCATCGTAGATGTCCGCTTGCGGCTGTCCGCCTTTTGTAGAAGCTAGTCGAACATTGACACAACTGTTAATTAGCTGAAACGAATCGCGGTCGCCAGTGGCAATCACGCATTTATCGCCGTTTTCACAGCATGTTCGGCCAAAAGTTCCAAGCAAATCGTCGGCTTCAAAACCCTCAAGCTCCACTGTCGTGTAGCCCAAATACTTGAGCAATTCCTTTAACAACGGCATTTGCTGCGCAAGCTCCTCTGGCATACCTTTGCGCTGCGCCTTGTAACCGTCGTAACGTTTATGACGAAATGTCGCCGCTCGCGTGTCAAATGTTATTGCCACAGAGTCTGGCGCGACCTCCTGCTGCATTCGCAAAAGTATAGTTAAAAATCCGTAAATTCCGTTCGTGAAAATGCCGTCCTTTGTTGTAAGCGGCTTGATGCCGTAGTATGCGCGATTCAAAATGCTGTTGCCGTCCACTGCGAGTAATTTCATGTTTGTCACCTCTTCAGATAGTATAGCACAAAAGCTTGCTAATTTCCTGTTTTTTTGTTAATATAAGTTCCATCTGTTATCTTTTTTGGAGGTTTAAACGTGCAGCTAGGCTCACTAAAAATAAAAAAAACTGCGGCTCTCGCGCCAATGGCGGGCGTTGCAGACCGCGCTTTCCGCGAGATTTGCGTGGAACAAGGCGCTTGCTATGTCGTCGGAGAAATGGCTAGTTCAAA
>JAVBKH010000107.1:0-7132 GCA_031554155.1 Oscillospiraceae bacterium | reverse complement strand
CCGCAGCTTCCTTGACAATTGCGTAGACCACATATTGTCGATAAATAAAACTAATATCGAGATTCAAAAGGGGAATTTTTCGTCGTGGTGGCAAAACAAGCAGCTTCAGGATGAATTTGAGCAAGCCGAAAACGAGAAGTTGCAGAAGGACATAAAAAAGCTGACCGTTGCGGCAAAGCGTACAGCCAAATGGTCTGACAAGGTTGAGGATAGTAAAATCGGCGAACACGCCGCAGACCGTGGTGCAATTGGCCACAAAGCTGCCAAAATGATGAAGCGGTCAAAGTCAATTGAGGCTCGGCAAAACGACGCAATCGAGAAAAAGTCCTCGTTGCTCAAGAATATTGAAGCATGTGAGGAGCTTAAAATTAGGCCGCTTTCCCACCACAGCGAAAAACTTGCAGAGCTTGAAAGTATCAGCATTTTCTACGGTGACAAGCGAGTGTGCGAGGACGTAAACTTGACCGTCAAGCAAGGCGAGCGCATTGCTTTAGTCGGCAAAAACGGCAGCGGCAAATCTAGCATATTGAAGCTGTTGCTTGGCGAAGACATAAAATATAGCGGCAGCGTAAAGCTTGCAAGCGGGCTTGTTTTGTCCTACGTCTCGCAGGACACATCGTTTTTGCATGGCAGCCTCAAAGATTTTTCCGATGAAAACAAGCTAGATAACAGCTTGTTCAACGCAATTCTGCGCAAGCTAGACTTTTCGCGAATACAGCTTGAAAAAAACATGGACGATTTTTCTGGCGGGCAAAAAAAGAAGGTGTTGATTGCAAAAAGCCTTTGTGAGCGCGCAAATCTTTACATTTGGGACGAGCCACTTAACTTCATAGATGTGCTTTCCCGTGTGCAAATTGAGGAGTTGATTCTCGCCCACAAGCCGACAATGCTTTTTGTAGAGCATGACGCTGCTTTTTTGGAGAAAATTGCAACAAGCAAAATATATTTGTAAAAAAAGCGCATGGCAAGGTATAAAACTTTGCCATGCGTAAAATTTTGTTTTACTTTGCTGGTATTGTGAGCTGCCTGTTGTCTCGCTCTTTTTCTGAAAGCATACTGTCGATGTATCCGCCAAAAAACATGTCGCTTGACATGTTCTGCCACATTGCGTATGCGGGTGTTTTTTTGATGTCCTCTTTAATAAGCCCCACTGTGCCTGCAAAATAGTTGCTGTTGAGCACTCGTGTGAACTCCATTAGCTCTTTCTCCTCGTCAGGTGGCAACTCCAAATCCAAGAACATGCTGGCAACTTTATCCCCGCTGACGCTTCTAAAGTAGTCAGCAGAAAATTTCGAAAAATTCAAAAGGTTTTCGTCAGAAATATTTTGTTTTTTCGCCCAGCCGGCAACATCGACGCTTTTGGCATGGTAGACGATTTCATCTCCGTAAGTCACCTCGGCATAGTGGTTTGGGCTAACAGCCATCGAATTTGTGGCAATATCGTAAAATCCGTCTTGGTCCGCAATATGCTGAATGTGCATGTGTCCGCTTAAATTAAGCCGCACATTATATTTTTTGTAAAGGTCAACAACTCGTTGATTGTCCGCAATCGTGTAGTTTTCGAAGAATAAACGGCTGTGAATCAGCAAATTGTGGTGCGTAACTGAAAGCACTTCTGCTCCGCTTGCTTGCGCTTCTTGCAGGCATTTTTCAACCCAAGCAAGGGTTTTATCGGAGACTTTTCCGCCTACACGAATGTCCCCAAGCTGATACTGGCTTGTGTCAAGCATCAAAACTCGCAGCTTAGGCGAAAGCTCGCACACATAGCTAAGGGAGTTTTTGTCCCGCGAAATTGACGACACGCCACCAAATGGGCTGTAAATTTGCCAAAATTCCTTTTGAGAAATTGCGCTCACGGGTATAGCATCGTTTTGCACAAATCTATAGGAAAAAAGCTGGTTAATATCATGGTTGCCTGGAATTATCAAAACAGGTAGTCCCGCATTTTTAACTGGGGCAAGGTATTCTGCAAGGTCGGTGTGGCTCATTTCCTCGCCGTTAAAGGTCAAATCTCCGCCTAAAATCAGCGCGTCGGGCTTCGCTTCGAGCACTTCGTCCAAAAAAGCATGTGTAATTTCGTCGGAATATTGAGTAAGCTTGCCGTCACCTTTGCGAAGCATTTCTTGGAAATGGTCGCTGTTATCGGTGAGTTTAGGCGACAAAAGGTGCAAATCTGTGCCGTAAAATATCTTTGCCGCTCTACCCTCTGGCACTTGCGGCAGGGGCTTTGGCGAGGCACACCCCGACAAGATTGCCATAACCAACGCAATTGTTATAATTTTTAAGCGCATATGCCACCTCGTAAGTTAAATGTCATTTAAGTATAGTACTTGTTAGGAATAAAAGCAAATTATTTTAAAATTAATTTTTACTAATAATTGGAAATATTTTTATAAAATATTAATATAATATTTAAGAATTTATGTATTTTTTTATACAAAATACATTTTAAAGCTTGTCAAAATTAAAATATTGTGCTATGATATATTTGTCAATAAGTTTTGACATATTCACTGCATCATTTGTTTGTTACATCTTGCCGCGCTCTAACAGTTGCCTACACCCAAATATTTGGATGTTGTTACTCACCAGTATCAACGGGCTCCTTCTTATGTTTGATGTTTGATGCACCTGTTCATTGCGCCGACATAAATAATGGGACACCGCAGCCACAAGCTGTTGTGTCCCATTTATATTGACGTTTTTGATGAAACAAACTAAAATAATCCCGAAATATTCCCCATGCTGTCGATATCAATTTTTTCAGCAGACGGTACTTTCGGCAGTCCTGGCATGGTCAGAATGTCGCCAGTTAATGCCACGATGAAGCCCGCGCCTGCGGAAATTTTGAGGTTTTTCACTGTAACTTCAAAATCAACGGGCGCACCAAGCTTGCTTTGGTCATCGCTAAAGGAATATTGGGTTTTGGCCACGCATATTGGCAGATGTGAAAATCCAAGCGCGTCGATTGTTGCGGCTTGCTTTTTTGCGGCGGACGTAAGAACCACTGACTTTGCGCGGTAAATTTTTGTGGCAATCTTGTTAAGCTTTTCTGTGATGCTGTCAGTTTCGTCATAGCAAAATTGCAGCTTGCTTTCCTGTTCGCAAAGTCTTACGACCTCGTTTGCAAGCTCGATTCCACCATCGCCACCTTTACCCCAAACCTCCGACAAAGCAACGTTAACTCCCAAAGCCTTGCATTTTTGCGCGACTAATTCAAGCTCTTGCTCGGTGTCCGTGGGGAATCGGTTTATTGCCACAACCGCAGGCAAACCGAAAACTTTCGTAATATTTTCAACATGCCTTAAAAGATTGGGCAATCCTTTTTCAAGTGCCTCTAAATTTTCTACGGAGAGATTTGCTTTTGCCACGCCACCGTGGTGTTTGAGTGCGCGAACAGTTGCGACGATTACCACAGCGCTAGGCGCAATGCCATTCATGCGGCACTTGATGTCGAGGAATTTTTCTGCGCCGAGGTCAGCTCCAAAACCCGCTTCTGTCACGGCGTAGTCCCCAAGCTTCATGGCAAGCATGGTCGCCGTAACGGAATTGCAGCCGTGGGCAATATTTGCAAACGGGCCGCCATGAATCAGCGCAGGTGTATGCTCAAGTGTTTGAACAAGATTTGGCTTCAATGCGTCCTTTAGCAAGGCCGCCATTGCGCCCTGCACTTTCAAGTCCCCACAAGTAATGGGCTTATCGTCGCGGGTGTATCCCACAATCATTTTGGCAAGACGTTCTTTAAGCTCGTCATAATTTTTTGAAAGGCACAGCACCGCCATAACCTCTGACGCAACTGTGATGTCAAAGCCGTCCTCTCGGGGGACGCCGTTAACGCGGCCGCCAAGCCCGCTTGTAATTGCGCGAAGCTGACGGTCGTTCATGTCCACTGCCCGCTTCCAAGTTATTCTGCGGCAATCTATTTGCAGCTCGTTGCCTTGAAAAATATGGTTGTCGAGTGTCGCAGCAAGTAAGTTGTTTGCTGCACCAATCGCGTGAAAGTCTCCAGTAAAGTGTAGGTTTATGTCTTCCATGGGCACAACTTGCGCATACCCGCCACCCGCTGCACCGCCTTTAACGCCAAATACAGGCCCAAGAGAGGGTTCGCGCAGAGCGACGACGGACTTCTTGCCAATTTTGCGCAAAGCATCAGCAAGGCCGACGGTTGTGGTGGTTTTGCCTTCACCTGCGGGAGTTGGACTGATTGCAGAAACAAGTATCAGCTTGCCGTTTGGCTTATTTTCAAGCTTATCGAGAATTCCGAAGTCGATTTTCGCCTTGTAGTTGCCGTATTGCTCAATAAATTCCTCACCAATTCCTATTTCCGCTGCAACCTCGCGGATTTTAAGCATCGGTGTTTGCTGCGCAATTTCAATATCACTAAGTATGCTCACAAGAATCAATCCTCTCAAAATGCTGAATTAATTATATTAAAACATATGCAAAAAGTAAAGACGTATTATTCGGCAAGTCTGTCCCGCAGCTTTAAAAAATCATCAAAAGCGGCGGGCTTGTTGTTGGGGTTGCGCAAAAGTGCAGCAGGGTGAAATGTGGCCATCATATACACGCCGTTTTTCAGTATAAACTCGCCGTGTGATTTCGTGACCTTAAAGTCTGGCGCAATCAAGTGCTGCGCTGCAACACGCCCAAGGCATACAATATATTTTGGCTTAATCAAACGAAACTGGTCTCGAAGATAACCGATGCAGCTATCAACTTCGGCAGGGGTTGGGTCGCGATTTTCTGGCGGTCGGCATTTCACCATATTTGCTATGTATATATTTGTCTCGCGAGAAAACCCCGCTGCAAGTAGCATTTTGTCTAGCAGTTCGCCTGCTCTGCCCACAAAAGGCTCGCCTTTCAAGTCCTCGTTTTGGCCAGGGCCTTCGCCTACAAACATAACCTTTGCTTTTTCGTTGCCTACCCCAAAAACCACGTTAGTACGCGTTTTTGCAAGCCCACACTTTTCGCAGTTTAACGCGCTTGCACGAAGCGCCTCCATAGAATCGAACATCAAAACTACCTCGTCAATTTTTTTAAAGTATAGCATAAAATAATTGTTTGCACAAATACCCAAATAAAGCTTGCATATAGCTTTGCAATAAGCTAAAATATTGTTAGTAAAGCCAAAAAAAATTATTCGGAGGATTTTGAATGAGCAAAAACATTACTGTTGAAACTTCAGCACGCCACGTACATGTATCGGCAGCAGACCTTGAGGTTCTGTTTGGTGCAGGCGCAACACTTACAAAGAAAAAAGATTTATCCCAACCTGGCCAATACGCTTGCGAAGAGCGCGTTGACATTGTAGGCCCTAAGAAAACTATTGCAGGCGTTTCAATTCTCGGCCCTACAAGACCTGCCACACAAGCAGAAGTGTCCCTTTCCGACACAAGAACCCTTGGCGTTAACGCACCAATCCGCGAATCTGGCGACCTTGCCGCAAGCGCACCTTGCAAGCTAGTAGGGCCTAAGGGCGAAGTAGAGCTTAAAGAAGGCTTGATTGTTGCAAAACGCCACATTCACATGGAGCCTGCCGACGCAGAAGAACTAGGCGTAAAGGAAAAGGAAATCGTTTCCGTCCGTCTTGATACTCCCGACCGCTCGATTGTTTTCGGCGATGTTGTTGTTCGCGTAAACCCTGCGTTTAAGCTTGCAATGCACATAGACACTGACGAAGCCAATGCAGCCGCTGCCTCAGGCCAAGTATTTGCAACAATAGTCAAGTAATTTTAGCGCATAGACATATAAAAACGATTGCACCTTATTTTGCGGTGCAATCGTTTTTGTTATTTGTTTAAAGCTTTCTGGATTATTATGTAATCGCCGATTTTTTTGTCTTCATTGCTAATATGCATTGCAAGCCAACTAAGCAGCGTTTTTCGAATGTTCTCGCTTAGCCAGACTGTCGGCCCTGTCACTTGAAAATCACTTTCAAATTTGCTGGCAATATGAACAAATTGCTGATGCATTTTTTTGTGTGCTTCAAGATTTGGGTAGCCGTATTGTTCTTGAACTTCCTCTTCATCTTTAAAATGTTCCTGAGCGTACGCGGTGATGAAGGCAATTATCTCGCCTACTCGGCTTTTACCTTGACCTTTTTCACATGCATCTAAAAGGTCGTCAATTGCAGCAACTAGCTTTTTGTGTTGCTCGTCAATTTTGTCAACCCCGACTAGCAAGCTATCATTCCATAAAGACATATTAACATTCTCCCCAATTAAGTAATATTTTGTGTCATGCGGGAGTTATTCATCTTTTAAGTATATGCCGATTTTTTTATCCTCTACACTTATGTGGTGTACTAGCCAACCTACAAGTGTTTCGCCAATTGTGTCAATAAGCTCTTCGGTTGCGCCATTTGCCTTGTAGTCGTCCACAATGCCTTCAACAACTTTGATGAACTGCTGGTGCATCTCTCTATGCTCTGCAAGCTCTGGATAGTCTGATTCCTCCTGTATGGCTTCTTCGTCTTTGAAATGAACTTTTGTGTAAGAAACCACAAAATCAAGCGTTTCGCTGACACGGGCTTTTTCTTGTCCCTTCGCACAGGCTTCCATCAGGTCATCTATTGCTTTAACTAGCATTTTGTGTTGTTTGTCAATGTTTTCAACATCAACAAGTAAGCAGTCATTCCATAATGTCATATCGTTACCCCTTTAAAGCATTTAACACAACAGCTATTGATTATTTGCTTTTTATGTATTCACCTAGTTTTTTATCTTCAGTGCTAATGTGCTTAACGAGCCATTCTATAAGTATTTTATTTATATCGGCTGTAAGCGCAATGGTTGGTCCCGTAGCTTTAAAATCATTCAAAAGCTTTGTAATATTTTGAATAAATATCGCATGAAGCTGCTTGTGTGAACTCATTTGAGGATAACCATGCTGTGCTTGTAGAACTTCTTCGTCTTTGAAATGCTCTTTTGTATAGTTAACCACAAAATCCAGCGTCTCACCAACTCTAGTTCTACCTTGCCCTTTTGTGCAAGCCTCCATTAGTTCGTCTATAGCCTTTACAAGCTTTCTATGCTGCTCATCTATTTTCGGTACTCCAACCAGCAAACTATCTTTCCAATAAGTCATTTTAATCAATCCTTTCTTTTGTCGCCAAACACAACCTTCTCTAATT
>JAVBKH010000052.1:0-4313 GCA_031554155.1 Oscillospiraceae bacterium | reverse complement strand
GCTTGACAAACGGCTTCTGCCTGTTCTAGCCGAAACATTGGCAGACTTTGACAACGTGACCATTGTCAATGCTGACGTTCTTGAAATAGACCTAAATGCGCTGATTGCCGAGCATTTTGCTGGCCTTGAGGTTGTGGTGTGCGCAAATTTGCCGTACTACATCACTTCGCCCATTGTAATGCGGTTTTTGGAGGAAAAAACCCCAGTAAAATCCATAACCGTAATGGTGCAAAAAGAAGCCGCGGAGCGAATAACCGCGCCAATTCCATCTCGACAAATGGGCGCGGTGACAGTCGCGGTGCGTTGGCACAGTGAGCCACGCTTGCTGTTTGAGGTTGGCCGCGATGTCTTTATGCCGTCACCAGACGTCACCTCCGCAGTAATTCGCTTGGACGTTCGCACATCTCCGCCTGCAAACGTGGACGACGAAGCCATGTTTTTCCGCGTAGTCAAGGCAGCGTTTTCGCAGCGACGCAAGACGTTGCAAAATTGTTTATCTTCATTTTTTGCCATAGATAAAGCAAATATCGCCGAAATAATTGAAGCCGTCGGCTTGAAGCCAACGGCTAGAGCAGAAGAAATAAGGCTTGAGGATTTTGCCGCAATTGCAAATCGAATGAAACCTACTGCACAAGCTTGACAACTCTCACGTTTTCTGTGCTGTTGTCCACGATTTCGCCCTCAAAGAACACAGCGACTTTCTCGCCGATGACTAATCCGTCAGCACCTTCTCTGTCAATTTCGGTGTCGGAAACATCAAATGAAAGCTCTGCGCCGTCGTATGTAGCCACCTTTAGAATTGTTCCGTCAGATTCAAGTATTGTGCCGCCAGTTAGATGAACATCTGTGCGAACAGCAGCCTGTTGCTTTGTTTGCGCAAGTTTTGTGACTTTAACCTGCGATGTGTCGCGGCCGTTGATTGTTCCTGTGTAGAAAATATCAACTTCCGCACCGTTGGAAATCCCTTTAACTTCGCTTTTGTCGATGTCGTCACCAACAACGGAAAAGCTAAGGAATTGGTCTTCAAGGGAAACAACAGCTAGGCTTGCGCCGTCCGCATAGACGATGCTGCCTGTGACCAATTGTTCCTCCTGCGCTTGTGAAGAAGAAGGTGCTTGTGATTCTGAAGAGGGAGAGGCAACGCTTGAAGCTTGGCTTGACGACGCGGGTTCATTTTTGGGCTGACCGCAAGCGCTAAAGAGCGCAACTAATGCGATTATAAGCGCAAATATTGAAATTTTATTCATAAAGTTAACCGTCCTTTCGCAATAATGAAACAAATAGGTGAAAAAAGTGCCGCCCCGCACTCGTGGGAGTGGCACTTTTATTTTAACCAAAACAATTGGATAATTTTTGGCAGTTGTTTTAACAAACTGCAAACGTGCCGCTAAAGTTACACACCAATCAAGGTGCGGCACTTTTCGCTGTAAAGCTTGCCAAGTGCGGTCACATCGTCGCGGGTCTTGCCGACTAGGGAGTAGTAAATCTTGATTTTTGGCTCTGTGCCAGAGGGACGAATAATCACGGCACATTGGTTGTCTAAGCCAAATTCAAGCACGTCGGATTTTGGCAACCCCGTCGATTTTGTTCCGCTTTCGTCGGTGCATTCGCAAGTCTTGTAATCAGTGAAAGCGACGACTTTTGCGCCTGCAATTTCCTTTGCAGGATTTTCGCGGAGCGAAGCCATAATCTTGGCCATTTTCTCCATGCCGTCAGCGCCTTCAAAGGCAAAGCTTTCAACTTTATTGTAGTAGATTCCGTGTTTGTCAAAGATTTCGTTTAGGCGGTCAGCAAGGGTTTTGCCTTGCTTTTTGTAGGCGCTTGCCATTTCGCAAAGCAACATCGAGGCATCAACCGCGTCCTTATCGCGGACATAACCGCCAGAAAGATAACCGCAACTTTCCTCAAATCCCAAGATAAAGCGATTTTCTTCGGATTTTTTCTCAAGCCCTAAGATAGTCTCGCCTATGAACTTGAAGCCTGTAAGCACGCTCACAAGCTCGACGCCGTATTCTTTCGCAACAGCGTCAGCAAGCTTTGTTGAAACAATTGACTTGACTGCGACGGGATTTTTAGGCATTGTGCCCTTGGTAATTCTCGCCGAAGCTATGTAGTCAAGCAGCAAAACACCAATTTCATTGCCAGACAAAATTTGGTAATCGTCGCCGCTTTTCACAGCAACAGCAACGCGGTCAGCGTCGGGGTCAGTGGCAAGCAGCATATCTGCGGATGTTTTTTTGCAAAGGGAAATTCCAAGCTCAAGTGTCTCACGCATTTCGGGGTTGGGGTACGGGCAGGTGGGGAAGTTGCCGTCGGGCAGCTCCTGCTCGGAGACTACTGTGACGTCGGATACGCCAATTTTTGCAAGAATTGTGCGTACGCAGCGATTGCCAGCGCCGTTAAGCGGCGTGTACACAAGCTTTAGGTTGGCGTCCTTGCAAACTTCGGGATTTATAGCTTCCTCAAACACGCGGTCTATGTACTTCTGCACGTCGCTTTCGGGGATAAACTCAATCATGCCATTGACGCGGCCTGCCTCAAAGTCCATGCACTTGACGCCGCTGAAAATATCGGTTTTTTCAATGTTCGAAAGAACAATGTCGGCAGTTTCTGGCCCAATTTGGCAGCCATCGTTGCCGTAGGCCTTGTAGCCGTTATATTTTGCGGGATTGTGGCTTGCCGTGATTACAACGCCTGCGTCGCACTTCAAATTGCGAACAGCAAAGGAAAGTGCGGGTGTCGGCATAAGTTCCTCGTAGAGATAGGCTTTCACGCCGTTTGCCGCAAAAACGCAAGCAGTGTGGCGCGCAAAAAGTGCTGAATTTATGCGGCTGTCGTAGGCTATTGCAACGGTGGGATTTTTGATTCCTGCGGCAAGCAGGTAATCAGCAAGGCCCTGTGTTGCGTGGCCCACGGTGTAAATGTTCATGCGATTTGTTCCAAGGCCCAAAACTCCGCGAAGACCAGCAGTGCCAAACTCTAGGTCGCGATAAAAGCGGTCTTTGATTTCAGCGTCGTTTCCTTCAATGCTTTTAAGTTCTGTAGCAAAGGCTTCCTCGTTTTCGGTATTTTCAAGCCAAATATTATAAAGCTCATGTTCTCTTGCCATAACAAATCCCCTCCAATAAAGTCTATATTTATGATACCACAATGGATAAACTTGTCAATAGAATCGGGATTTTTCTTGTAAATTTGCTAAAATTTGCTATACTTTAAATAAGTATGGGAGGGGTTAGCTTGTTTTGTAGTCTTTCAAGCCTTGGACTTTGCGGGATTGAGCCGTACATAGTGTCTGTTGAGGTTGATTGTAGGCGCGGCCTGCCAGGCTTTGATATTGTTGGGCTGCCAGACGCCGCCGTAAAAGAAAGCCGTGACCGCGTAAAATCCGCGATGCCAAACCTTGGGTTTAAGCTGCCCGAAGCTAAAATTGTGGCGAACCTAGCACCTGCCGACACGCGGAAAATCGGCTCGGTGTACGACCTTGCCATTTTGCTTGGAACACTTGTTGCAGGCGGCTACATGAGCATTGACTTCACCGACACAGCCGTGATAGGAGAAATTGGCTTGGCGGGAGAAATTCGCGGAATAGCAGGGGTCTTGCCAATGGTGCTTGACGCGAAAAAGCTTGGATTAAAGCGCGTGATTGTTCCGCTTGAAAACGCAGCAGAAGCCGCAGTGGCAGAGGGCGTAGAGATTTTGGCAGCCGCCAACGCCCGCGAAGTCATAGCATATTTTCGTGGAGAAGGTGAGCTTACTCGCGCGGTGGAAATCAAAGAAAAGGACGAAACCACAAGCTTTTTGCTTGATATTGCGGAAGTAAAAGGCCAAAGCGAAGCCAAGCGCGCAATGGAAATTGCTGCGGCAGGCGGACATAATCTTTTGTTCATTGGCTCACCTGGCACGGGCAAAAGTATGCTTGCCAAGCGGCTGTCGTCGATTTTGCCAACTATGACGACACTGGAATCAGTGGAGACCACAAAAATTTATTCTGTCATGGGGCTTTTGCCGCAGCGCGTCAGCTTGATTAAGCAGCGACCTTTTCGCGCGCCACATCACACAGTTTCCGCTGTGGCGCTAACAGGCGGTGGCGCACCGCCACGCCCTGGGGATTTATCCCTTGCGCACAACGGAGTACTTTTTTTGGACGAGCTGCCAGAATTCCACAAGAATGCGCTTGAGGTTTTGCGTCAACCGCTCGAAGACGGTGTTGTCAACATTTCTCGCGTTCGGCAGCGGCTTTCCTTTCCAAGTGAAGTAATGCTTGTGGCGGCGATGAATCCGTGCCCTTGCGGGTACTACGGCCACCCGACGAG
>JAVBKH010000035.1:0-11457 GCA_031554155.1 Oscillospiraceae bacterium | reverse complement strand
AACACTGGCTAGTGTAGAGTGGGCGAACTCCTGAATCCTAGTAACCGTTGCGTTTTTAATCTCAACAATCTCCCCTCTAACGGGCGGCGTAACGACCTTAGCAGTCTCATACGCGCCCATATAGTGAGTTGGTGAATATCCTCCGAAAGACGGATTGAGTGGAATAAACCCCGCTAGAAGACCCTCACGAATCACTTGCAACATATAATCTGGATTGAAGTATACCGAGTCTCGATGAGATTTTAATAACAACAGTGCTTGTATATACTCTTTCCTGCTCACGATGGCGTGATGATGGTCGCGCTTGTAAACGCTTCGTTTCTGGCCCTCATTTTTTACGGCTTTGTGGGAAATTACATCAATCGTGAAAGTCTTTTGTGCCACAATGTCACCGCACATCCGCTCGTTAATGAGAATGCCCCGTACACCAGAGTTTGACCAATATAGATTGCCTTTGGCGGTGGGCCGCTGATAAAAACTGAGCAGGTATGCTATTTTTGTCAGCGAATACCCCGCAAGAAAGGCCTTGAAAATCGCCCGTACAGTTTTTGCACCTTCTTCCTCAATCTGCATATTACCATCTGTGTCGGTAGTATAGCCGAGCAGATTGTTGGTGGGGGTAAGGAACTGTCCGCGGGAGAAACGCTTGTCGTATGACCATAACATAGCCTCCCGTTTTGCCTCGCTTTCAGCTTGTGCTATGGAGGACATCATCGTCAGAATCATTTCGTTGCCGTTGGTCAGGGTATTTAGATTCTGCTCTTGAAAATAGATTCCCACAGGGTGTTTGGCGCGCAAAAGGTCACGAGCAATCCCCAAACAATCCACTACGTTTCTTGAAAATCGAGCAACATTTTTCGTGATTATTAAGTCGATTTTCCCCGATTTGCAGTCTTCCAGCATACGTTTGAAATTATCTCTTTTGTGATAAGATGTAGCGCTCAGCCCCTCGTCGGCATAAACGTCAACCAAAATCCAGTTTTTATGCTGCGCTACAAATTCCTCATAATACTTTTTTTGCAGGGCGAAACTGGTCGCTTGATTTTCGTTATCGGTGGAAACCCTACAATACACCCCAATGCGTAGTGCTTTCTCTTCCCAGTCAGTCTGTATAAATTCTGGCTCTTGCTCAAAGAAAACAAGGTCAGTGTCTGCATCCTGTTCATACCGTTTTTTCTTAGCCTCTCGTGATACGCTGCTCATACATGTACTCTCCAATCAATGAGCCTAAGTTCCCCGAACGGCGACGGAATTGTGATGCCGCTAGGCTTAATAAGTTCCTCAGGTACATCATCTTTCGCATTATCTAAGAATATCACTGGCGTTTCATCAGTATAGTCATTCGGTTCAGCGTTGGAGAAATCATCATCATTATCATAGTCCTCCGCTTCGGATTTGAGCGTCCAATACCAATCATCAATTTTGCGTACGGATTTAATTCCAAGTTTCTTCTTTATGTACTGCATCATAGAACTGGAGATGCCAGCGTTCATACACGCATCATATACTTCGTTGGATTTTTTGTCTTCTTGCCCCAGCATGGACGATATAAGTTCATTGGCAAGCTCATATTTTGACTGTTTGGGTAGTGATGTAATTAGCAAATCTTCTTCCGAAACATCACATTCACCAAGAAATTCAACCCCGCCGCCAGCGCCTATTGTAAACCCAATTGCTTTGCCGAATGCTGATAGATTGTTCTTAATCTGCATAATAAAGCGTGTGTCAGGATCGCTCTTACGTTTCCCCACGAGAAGTACGCTGCGTGCGGCCGCCGTGATGTCAATGGATCCAAGACCTCGGTAGATGCTTTTGGAGCGCTCGACCTTGTTCATGTGGCCAATCATGACAATCGCGGCTCCTGTCCGCGCGGCCACACTGCCAAGTTCTCGCAGAATTGGGCGCATGTTTTTGGTACTACTTATATCCTGATTTTCCGTAAGAAAAGCCTGCAATGGGTCCAAAACCACATATTTTGAGCCAGTCCCAACTATGACCTCTTCCAGCATTTTGGGGCTCAGTATGCCGTCCGCTTCAATGAAAGAAATCTTAGCGCAATCTGCTCCGCAAGACATTAAGCGGGGCTTAATGGTGTCATGTGGGCTGTCTTCACCGCTTTGGTAGATGACGTTGCCAGTGAGGGATGGCGCGCCGCCCGTTGGCATGTGCCGTCGCGTTGAAATAAGTGCGGCAATAGCAAGCGCGAGAGTAGTCTTGCCGTTGCCGGGGTCTCCCTGAATAACGGTGATTTTGCCAAAAGGTATATATGGCTTCCATAGCCACTTTACCTTTTCTTCGGCAATCTCTTCAAATGAATGGATTTTGTATTCTCCCATGATTTTTCTCTCCTGTGCATTTACTCGAAAACACCTCGTAAAAATCTCTCATCAATCTTATCATTACTTTGACTGTTGAACCATTGACAGACAGTCAAAATTTTTATTACAAGGAGTCAAAGTAATGAGACAATCAATCAAGGCGCTGGCATTGCTTACTGGGGCAAAAATCCGGCGTGAAAGAATGAGCCTAAATATCTCGCAGGAATTTCTTGCATTCCAAATCGGTAAGACTGCACAGTACATCAGTCTTCTCGAAAACGGAGACCGTTGTGGTAGCGTCACCACATATCTCAGCATCGCAAATGAACTACATCTCAGCCTAAGCGGACTATTTGCAGACTTGAAAGTGGATACTGACAATTCTGTGAATGAGGGTAGCATTCTTGAGTTGTTTTATGGCTGTACACCCTTTGAGCAGCGTGTAATGATGGCGGTTCTCACCGCTGCAAAAAGCGCTCTACATTCGAAACTTTAATGCACAAAAATAGGTCAAGTTTTCAGCGACATACACACTTTGCAACCTTAGCATTTGTGAACCAACAATTGTTATATTAAAAGAAAAATGAGGTTGCAAAGTGATTTTGTGCTAATATTCCGTCAACCGTATTGGTCGTACTACGAAGGAATGCAGCAAATAGATGCTGACGCAAGACGCATAGCGGAATTTGCTTATAAAATGCAGTTTGTCTAACAATATGTTTACAGCATTTTTTATACAGTCGATGCTTGTCACAGCCTGTCTCTTTGTCATGAATTATGACAGTTCAGCATAGCAATAGATAAGAGGTGATTGTGTGAACAGTATTACAGAGCTAAATATAAAAAAGGCATTATTAAGAAACCTTTATGAACATGGGTATATGTCCGAAGACGCATACAACCACTCTTTACACAATCTCCCAGAAACACTAGACTATGGCGAAAGATTAGGGGATGATGTTGTCCAAAAGGAGGTGACTCCTAATGGATGTTTACAAAGTCCGTGATTTAATGCGAAGCGGAGTAGCAATCCAGCAAATACCACTAAGAGTAACATACTATGCCAGAGTCTCCACTGAGCGAGAGGAACAGGCATCATCGTTGGAAAATCAAATATCCTATTATACCGATTATATAAAATGCAATCCATTATGGACATATGTGGAGGGATATATAGACGAAGGCATTAGTGGGGCAAGTACCAAAAAGCGTGATAGCTTCAATCGAATGATAAAGGATGGCAAAAAAGGTCTGTTTAACCTTATCATCACGAAGGAGATATCACGTTTTTCACGTAATACAGTAGATAGCATCCAGTTTACACAGCAGCTTTTGCAATATAATGTTGGCGTGCTATTTCAAAACGATAATATCAATACCTTTGATACAGATGGAGAGCTAAGACTTACGATAATGTCCAGTCTCGCACAGGATGAACTACGCAGGCTCTCAGAAAGAGTAAAATTTGGTCACAAGCAATGCATCAAAAACGGTAAGGTGTTAGGCAATGACCGACTTTATGGCTACAACAAGAAAAACTGCGTCTTAACAATCAACGAAGAACAGGCTGAGGTTGTACGCTTGATTTTTGACTTATATGCAAATCAAGAATTAGGCGTTCGTACCATTTCCAAAATCCTTTACGAACGGGGGATTACAAGTAGCAAAGGAAACTTATTCAATACACGCACTATGTCAAATATGCTGTGTAATCCGAAGTACAAAGGTTTCTACAGAGGGAACATAACGACATCAATTGATTACAGAACAAAAAAAAGCATATTTTTACCGAAAAGCGAATGGGTCATGTATAAGGACGAAAGCATTCCTGCAATTGTATCTGAAGAACTATGGGAAAAAGCGAATAAGCTTTTTCTTTCAAGGAGTATGAAGTTCAAGGATTCTGGCGCATGGACACACAACAAGTACGCGTACAGCGGTAAAATTGTCTGCGCGGAACATGGGACTTCGTTTATGAGGGTACTGAGAGAAAGTGGTAAGGAGGTGTGGTTGTGCAGTACCTATAGGACGAGAGGTGCTAGTACCTGCACTGCTCCGTTTATTTACACGTCTGAACTAGACGGGATTATGGCAGAAATTTTTCTTAACATGCAGAAAGATAAGTACAAAATAATTGATGACATAGTAAAGCTAATAAAAAGCTCCCCTGACAGGAAAAACTATGAGCAAAGCATGGATAGTATTGAGAAAGAGATTGCTTCAATAAACCAAAAAAAAGAAAAACTGCTTGAATTATTAATAGATGAGGTACTTAGTAATACAGAGTTTAAAAAAAGAAACAATGAGTTGAACGAGAAAATAGTCAAGCTGGAGTCGAATCTGCAGTCCATTGAGGGAGAAAAAAGGACAGCAAATGAAACACAATGCAATATCAAGGATATCCGCCGAGTTCTAGAAGGTGAACTTTCTATGGAAAATGGCGTCAACAGCGAACTTGTGACTTCAATACTGGAGAAGGTCATAGTCTTTAACACGGGAGATAAGCTACACGTTAAACTCCAAATACACCTTGCTATTGGAGAGGTCTTAGAACGAGAATACAACAATTCTAGCCTGACACTTGGTAGTAACAAACCTTGATAATATGCGCCACTAGTCGCAGGTTATGCTCAATGAGCTTGTTTTTCGCAGCGATGTCGCCCTCTTTAATTTTTTCAAGGCACTCGCGCTCTTCTTTTTGCGAAAGCGGCTTGGGGAATGAACCTCCCGATGTGACATGCAGTGCGAGATAGAGCAAGTTGCTAAGGGCAAACGCGATTAGTAATGTATACATAAGAATCACCTCAAAACAGTATATGGTGTGAGATTTGAATTGTGCGTGTCCGTTCAAAAAGCAGATAAAAACAATGCTAAAACTTAAAGTTTTTGCTGTTTTTCGTGAAATTTCAATTATTTTATTTTGTCATAGTAGTTTAAAAAATCAAATATTATTATACAAATCGTATATTAGTTGTAGATATTACAAAGCAGCATATTTTGTCGAATCGACAAAATATGCTGCTTTGTTGGGATTTATTAAAACTATTGTATGCTGTAAAAAAGCTGGGCAAGCGGAGAATTTGGCGATAGAATCAAGGTTTTGTCTTTGCCCTTTAGCGAGGTTTTTGCGGCGTCGAGTGAGCGCACAAAGGAGTAGAACTCGGCACGTTCGGGACTTTCAAAAGCTTCGGCAAGTGTTCGCATGTAAATAGCTTCACCTTCCGATATGGTGCGCTCGGCATCGGCAGTTGCTTTGGAAAGCTGAATCGAAACGGACTTGTCTGTCTCGTTGCGAATTTTCGTGGCTTCGGAATCACCTTCGGCTTTAAACGAAGCTGCAATGTTGTTTCTCTCGGAAATCATGCGCTCATAAACGGCCTGTTTGTTGTCGTCGGGCAAATCAAGGTGCTTTGTCTCGATTGCAATGAGCTTGATTCCGTATTGGTCAAGGCTTGTGCCGATATTTGCAAAAATATTGCCCGAAAGCTTGTCGCGCCCGCTAATAATATCGCTTTGCGACATGCTGCTAATTACGTTTTTCATGGAATTGTAGACGATGTTGCTGATACGTGCCTCTGAATTTGCAACGTTGCCGCCCATTGTTTGAATAAATTTTGTGGGGTCGGAGACTTGCCACAAAACAAAGCTGTCGGCGACCATCGTCTTTTTGTCTCTCGTAATAACGTCGGAGATTGGCAAATCGTAGATTTGCACTGCTCTTGGAATTGAGCGTGTTATCTGGATAAACGGAAGCTTGTAGCTTAATCCGGGAGATGTCGTTACTGATTCGATTTTGCCGAATTGCTGCACAACCACGTACTCGTCGGGGTGTGTGATTACGAACATCTCGTTGCTTGCAATAATAAGTAAAACCAAAATTGCTACCGCAATGGCAAATCTACGAACTGTGCGGATAAGTGGGTCTGGCTTTTTCTTGAATTCTTCGGTCGGTGGCTCGCCTGGCGCGCCGTAAACATTGTTTGTCGCACTCATTTGCTTTCCTCCTTGGCTAGGGTTTCTGTAAACGGTTCAAGCGGCAGCATCTTGTTTGTAGTGCCGCCCTCGCTTTCAATTACAATCTTGAGTTCGGGTAAAATCTGCTCCATAGCCTCGTAATACATGCGCTGCTTCGTTATAAGCGGGTATCTTTGATATTCGTTATACATTGCATCAAAACGCGCTACTTGGCCTATTGACTCGTTTATACGCGCTTCTTTTTGAGCGTCTGCCTTTTTCTGGATTGCGTCAACCTGCGCAAGTGCGGACGGCTCTTGCTCGCTGCGGTACTTGTTTGCGTTGTTTATTGCGGTTTCCTTGCCTTGCTTCGCCGTTTCAACAGCTTTAAATGCGGTCAACACTTGCTCGGTGGGCGGTGTTGCGTCTTGTATCGTGATGTTGATTAGCTGCAAGCCAATGTCTTCTTGTTGAAGCCTATCTATCAGCTTTTCTTTTATTTCCGCTTGGATTTCGTTTTTGCCCGTGGTAATAACATTGTCTACGGGGTAAAGTCCAATAGTGTCGCGTATGTAGCTAAGTGCCATCATTCGCAAAATGTCAACAGGCTTGCTCGATGAATAGAGATATTTTATCGGGTCGGAAACTCGGTATTCAAGGAAAAAATCCACGTTTACAAAGTTGTAGTCCGACGTTATCATCAGCGATTCTGATTCTATTGAAGCGTCTGTCGCGGGGTCATAGCCGATTGCAAAGCCGTTTATGACCATAGGCACTATGTACTTTTGCTGTATTACTGGAATTTTGAAGTGCAGGCCTGGCTCGCTAACCGTTGTAGGCACACCAAAAGTCACAATAACTGCCTGCTCTTGCTCACGAATTGTATACATTGACGAGTACACAAGCCCGATTGCTAGCAGAGTAAGGACCACAAATTTAAGAACTAGTATCGTTTTGCGGATGCTCTTATCGTCCATTTAAATCCCCATTCTATAACTGTAATACGCAGAGTATATCATAAAACGAAAACAAAAGCCATATAGAACACGTAGTTTTAATACAGTCTTAATACTGTATTAATATTTCGCGGTGTTAATGCAATTTTTTAAGTTGCAAGCATCACGCTTTTGTGATAGAATAAGTTGGTTAATTTGATTTATGGAGGACGTTTAATGAGATTTGTTAAAACAGTTACAGCGGTTTCGTTGGTTGTAACGATGTTGCTTTCAGGCTGCGCAGGGGGAAACACCGCTTGGGCATTTGAATCTAACGATAAAACTGTTCCCGCAGGGCTATACATTATGCACCAGATAAACGCATTTGGCGCAGCCGAGGAGAAGTTGCATGAAGGCAGCAGCACAACGACTTCGCTGTCTCCCAAGGAGCTTTTGAAGCAAACTGTTGAAGGTGTGCCAGCCGCTGATTGGATTCAAACCCACGCTGAAGAGAGCGTGCGCGAACACATCGCTGTTCAGCAAAAATTTGATTCTATGGGGCTTACCTTGACTGAATCAGAGATTGCAGCCGTTAAAAACAGCGTAGGTTCAATTGAATCTGACGCCACCAATTTTTACAAGAAAAATGGAATATCCGAATCCTCTTTGATGGAATTTTACATGGGCTATGCACGTCAAAACCGTTTGTTTTCTGCTCTTTACGGTGAAGGCGGCGAGCTTGCCGTTCCGATTGAACAGCTAAAATCCTATTTCACTGAAAAGTACGCAATGGTCGACCTAATGCTGTTGTACAAGCACCAATCTGTACCAGAGGGCGAAACAAAAACCCTTGAACAACTTAATGCCGAAGTAAAGACCGCAGGGGAAGAATACTTGAAGCGTTTACAGGGCGGCGAAGCCATTGAAGACCTTGTATATGAATGGCAGCAAAAAGAAGCCCCAGAGGACCAAAAAGCATCTATTAAGAAGCCAGAAAAAGGACAGCTAAGCGTAGTAGTATCAGAAGCAAGCCGCACAAGCTACGGCGAAGAATTCACAGATGCTGCAATGAAATCCAAAATTGATGACTGCAAGCTTGTAGAAGACGCAGATTTTGTTATGGTTTTTAAGCGCATAGACATCACAGCCAACCCCGAAGTTTTTGAAACCTATAAGGCCACAATATTGCAGGAGCTAAAATCAGACGAATTTGATAGCAAGCTAAAGGAATGGGCAGCAGCTACCCAAATTGAGGTAAACAATGCAGCACTTGAGCGCTATAAACCAAGCAAAATAAATTTTGACGAGCCCAAGAAATAGATTTTATTCTTAAGAAAAATAAACGCCGCCGATTGAATTTCCAATCGGCGGCGTATTGTTTTGTCTTGCTTTAAAACAGTGTCCAGTCGCCTTTTGCAAGCTGTGATTCGTCGAGGATAACTGTTTGGTCGCTTGAGCGGCGCTCAACATGTTCTGGTAAATCGCGTACAAGGTCATCTGTTGTGGCTGGTCTGCCAGAGTACTTGCCCTGCACAGTCTTTGCGTTAATCGTGCGAAGCGCTGTCACTTGGTCGGTGGAGTCTACACCCTCAAAGATTACCCTTGCTCCTATTGAGGCGCAGCGTTCCGTGATTCTGCGGCATTTCTCAAGTTGTTCTTTGTCTTTATCCACGCCGTTAGCAAAGCTTTTATGAATCTTGATGTAATCAATTAAAAGTCCTGACAGAAAATCAAGATTGGTGTAACCAACATCAATGCCTGTAACACAAATCTTTACGCCAAGCTCTCGGAATTTTTTAAACTGCTTCGAGCACATTGACCAACCGATGCGAATGACGCTAACGTCAATTTTAAGTATCAAAGTTTGTGGTTCAACTTGAAATTCTGTCAGACATTTGTGTATGAACTCGTCAACGTCTGCTTTGAAAACATCTGTCACGGGAACGTCCACAAACACGGAGACAACCTCTCGCGAAGCCTTACGCCAACGGCTAATTGCTCGACAAACTTGATAAATTACCTTGTCGTTGTTAGTAGGTATCTTGCCCGTTTCCTGCGATATTAGCTCGTTAGATTTGTCAACATATGCCCAACGTACAAGTGTGTCGCAGCCTATAATCTTATCGGACAGAAGGTCTATCTGCTTTTCAAAATATATTGCAACATCGTCGCCATAAGGACATTCCGCGTAATTATCCAACATTGAATCTCCGAAGAAATTGCTTGCAATCATGCTTTCGTCGTAGGTTTCAAATTTTTCGGCCTTAGTCACCTTGGCACTGTGCCGCGCAATATTTGCTCGAGCAAGCAAAACTGTAACATCATAGCTTGCGTCATTGTCTGTGGTGGCAAACCCTACGCAGATTCTCAAGCCTGTTTTTGCCGCAATATCGTTGCGGATTTTTTCGCACATACGTCGCAACTGCTCGTAGTAATCATCAAACATTGACATATCTATAAGCGGGAAAACAGCGGCGAAATGGTCAGCAGAGACACGAGTGATAAGTGCGGCTTCTGGCAGAATTCGCCTTAGATTCTGCGCAGTATGCGTTAAAACGTAGTCCCCAGAAAGAGCACCTTTAAGGCTGTTAATGTAGCTGAATCTATCATAATCAAAGTAGACTGCACAGTAAATGTGACTTTCTTCTCTTGCAAGCTGCAACACATTTTTACAGTCGACCAAATACCTGCGTCCAACCTTAAATTCCGTGAGTTTATCGGGCGTGGAATAAACGTCCTCTACCTGCCCCTCGCTTGTTTTCTTTTCTTTACCTTCATCGTCGCCGTCAAAGTATTCAAAGAGGTTTACCTTATCCCCAAGCTCTTCTTGTGTTTCCTGTGACTCTTCTTCGTCATCATTTTCCTCTTCGTCATTATCTTCACTATCAGATGCCTCTTTACCTGAAACGCTTGTATCCACACGCTCAATACTAAACAAGCGCATCACCAGAACCAATATAGCAATCAATATTACTGTACCAATTATCATTGCTATCACGAGCAAAGTCACACCTCATTTCACAAACTCATGCATTTGTTTAATAATACCAGAATTTGAATTCGAATACAAGGCGAAAATGATTAATATTTTAATAAAAAAATGGCAGGAATTTAATCCCGCCACTGACAAAATAACTGTTTTTTTATGCTAATATGACTATTTTTTGTTTTCTTCCGAGAAATTTCGCGCATAACTTACATTTGAGTCCTCTACTATGGGTGTCTCATGCTTTTTTTTGTTTGACAACGTGACTGTATTCGTAGAATATAAAGGTTCGATTTTGCTATTAGGGCTTACTTTTGCGTTGTTTCCATGAATTACCTTTGGCTTTTTATTGTTATCCATAAAGTTTCTCCCTCGTTTGCCCCCTTGCAGGGTTTTGGGAGTAGCTTACCCTTTTTGCGGCGTTGTATGCATCATCTCAAAATCAATGTGGCCTGCTGAAACGTCAGCAGCCGCGACCTTTATTCGCATTTTGTCGCCAAGCTGCAACTTGTTGCCGCTTATAGTGTCCACAAACGCAATGCTGCCGTCAAACTGCCAGTCGCCTTGCTTTAAGCTTTGAATGCGAACAAGCCCCTCAACCGTGTTTTCAAGCCGCACATAGCAGCCAAACTGCGTCACTGACGAAATTATTCCGTCAAACTCCTCGCCGATGTGTGCCCCCATATATTCAGCCTTGTAAGCGTCCTCGCAGTCTCGCTCGGCTGCCATTGCGCAAAGCTCGCGCGCCGTTGAGCGGGACGCTGACGCGCCTGCAAATGTGCCAAAGCGCTTGTCGATGTTGTCGCGCCGCATTCCAGTCACATATGCAGAAAGTATTCTGTGAATGGTAAGGTCTGGATAACGGCGGATAGGCGAGGTAAAATGGGTGTAGTCGTCAAGCGCAAGACCGTAGTGGCCCAAGTTATTCTCGCTGTATTTTGCTTTCGCCATTGAGCGCAGCACCATTGAGTTCACAATCTCGGATATTTCGGTGTCTTTAACTTGGTCTAAAATCTTACAAAGTTGGTCGGACGTCACCCTGCCTTTTGGCGGCTTAAAGCTGACTTGGAGCTTATCTAGCACCATAAAAAGGTTGGCAAGTTTATCAGACGCGGGGTGTTCGTGTATGCGGTACACAAATGGCAGTTTTTCTTTTATTGCAAGCCTTGCAGCAGCTTCGTTTGCAACGAGCATGAATTCCTCAATCATCATTTCGGAGACGCCACGTTCGCGTGGCACAATCTTAACAGGCGAGCCGTCCTCG
>JAVBKH010000206.1:0-3213 GCA_031554155.1 Oscillospiraceae bacterium | reverse complement strand
AGCGCGTCGAGCAGGTCGCCGCCGCAAGCATCAAGTGCAACCTTTGCGTCCTCGTAGGATACGTTTGCGCGTTCACGAAGTTTTTCTACAGTATCAAAATTTGACATAATGACCACTCTCTTTCCATTCTTGAGGACGCTTGATTATCGTGAAGCTGTGGCTTCGTGCGTCCCTCTGATGTACTTATAATACGCTGCGCTCATTTAATCACAATTTGAGGCAAATTAAAAACAGATTAAAATGGTAGTTATTTTTTTATATCTAAATGAAGTAACGCAGCGATTGAAGTGCCAGAGATTGTGGCGTTTTCAGCTTTCACAAACTCAAAGTAAATTCCCATTTTGCGCTCAACATATTCCACCATGTAGTACACAAGTTTTTCGTGGAGGAGCTTGCATTTGTAAAAGGTTGTGCCCTCGGCGGAGATACAAACGGGCTTGAGAGGGTCTTTTCCGAGGTTTGCTTGCTTCATAATTGCACCAAGATGCAGCGCGGTCAGCGAGGCTGCGCGCTCGAAGAAAGCGTCAATTAAAAGATAAAGTGCGCTACGGTCGGCGTCACTTTCAGCAACAAGACTTGCGAGAGTGCCTTTTGCAAACGGGAAGTAACAGAATTCATCGACTTCGTGAGAGTTTAGCTTGTCTAAGCCGTCAATTCGGGATTTTGTAGTGTCGGAGAAGCAGTTTTCACTAGCGGCAGCTTTTATGTAGGCCAAAAGTAGGCTGCCTTGGTATGCGCCAGAAATCATCTTTTCAAGAAGCTGTACGTTTGGCGTAAAGGTCTTGCTGTCAAAGTCTAGGTCAACCTTTGTGCGGTTTACCTTGCTAAATCCGCCAGACTCCATGTTAATGAGTGTAGTGCCACTTTTTTTAGCGAGTTCTGGCGATTTTGTGATATTTTCGTTTTGCTCGGCGTAGCAGGCATTTATTCCAGTACCAAGAATAAAGCCTATGTAACTGCCATAAATGCGGTCACCTGCATACGCCTTTGCGCCGAGCAGCGTCGCAACTGTGTCGTTAATCACAACAATGCTGTGATTAGCAGGTGAGCCTTGGGCTTTCATCGCTAAGCGAAGGTTTTCGGCTAAAAGCTCGCCGTTTGCGCCAAGCACCTTGACTTCCTTATTAAAATGCAGGATTTTGCCGTCAAGGTTTGGCAAAACTTCGCATGGGAATGAGAAGCAAAAGCCGATTTTTTCGCTTTTGTCGGCAACAGGCGCGAGACACCTTGCAAGCTCTTTAAAAAAGTCTTCCTTGGAGATTTCACCCTTTGTGCCTGGCATCGGGTATTTTTCAAAATATTCGGTGATAGGCGCGCCCTTTTCGTCAAAGCTGACTAGGGCAATGCGAAGATTTGTACCGCCTGCGTCCATAACGATTACGCGCGCACGCTCATCGGGGAGATTATCAAGGCTTATGTAGGTGGGCAGCATTGCAAGGGAGCTTTCGTCTCCGCTAAGTCCGAGCGTCATTTCGCTTTGAAAAGCGAGAACACCCTCGCTGAATGAATCGTAGTTAGGAAAAAAGTCGTTTTGATTAATAAATTCTTGGATTTGCATAGTTGCCTCCATTTTCTGCCACAAAGTTTTGGCGTAGTATAATTCAATTATAATACTCATGCCGAATTTAATCAACTGCAAAAGTTATTTGTATCGCTGAAAATGCAAAGCGCCGCTTGAGTCAAGCTCTGCGTATAGCACTTCACTTGGATTTTTTACTCCCGCTTGCTTTAGCTTTTCGTCTAGGCTTTTGCGAGTTAAGCCAAGCTCTGCCAAGTTTTGCTCGACTACTTTTCCGTCTGCGATAATCTCCGACGGAATGCCGAGAATTGGAGCAGGCACAATATTCATGTCCTTGCGCGTGACGTTTTCTCTTTCAGCTTTTTTCATCACACTAAGCTCGCCGTTTGGCTCTAATATGGCGTATTCCACGTCTTGGACGGAAAAAACTTCGTTCGTGCGCAAAAGCATTGTTAGGTCGTCGAGGTTGAGGCGTTCACGCCGAAGCGTCTCATACTCAATTTGCCCTTTTTTTATGACTATTTTTGGTTCGCCGTCGAGTAAAACACGCGCTTTCGTGCTTTTTAGGCTTATAAACTCGACTGCAAGCGTGAAGATTCCCCAAATCACCATACCACCAATGGCGTCGGGCAATGTAACATCGCGGTGAATAATCATGTCGCCCGCCATGTTGCCGATTGCAATGCCAGAAATATATGTGAACACGTTGAGCTGACCAAGCTGCTTGTTGCCGATAATTCTTGTGAGCAATAACAGCAGGACAAAGCCTATTGCTGTGCGAATTAGTGTTGTCAGCATTTCCTGCATAATGATTCGCCCCTTTTTTAGATATACCTATATCATTTTGCAAAGCGATAAGTTTATACTTGAGTCACAAAGCTTTTACAAAGAATATCTCGCTTTTTAGGGGAAAATCTGCTACAATATTGACTAATTCGCTTTTTGAGAGGAGCAACGTCATGCAATATTTTGTGGCTTTTCTTGAAGGAATAATCACGTTTATTTCGCCGTGCCTGCTGCCGATGCTGCCCGTGTACATTTCGTATTTTGCAGGCAGGGAGGATAACCGCCGCCAAAGCTTGATAAATGCGCTTGGCTTTGTGCTTGGCTTCACCTGTATTTTTGTTACTATGGGCGCGTTTGCAGGAAGTCTTGGGGTTTTGCTTAAGCAACATGCAACCGTGATAAACATAATTTCTGGCTTAGTCGTAATTTTGTTTGGACTTAATTTTCTCGGGGTTTTGCGCGTCAACCTTTTTCGCGGAGGTACGGGAGATTTTATTCACGGCCACAAGACAGGGCTTTTGTCATCGATATTGTTCGGCGTTGTTTTCTCAATAGGCTGGACACCGTGCGTTGGTGCTTTTTTAGGCTCTGCGCTGTTGCTTGCGTCACAGCAAGGCTCAACATTTAAAGGAATTCTAATGCTTTTGTGCTATTCACTTGGACTTGGCATACCGTTTATAATCAGCGCAATACTAATTGACAGCCTAAAGGGAACATTTGCTTTTATAAAACGAAATTATAAGATTATTACCATAATATCTGGCGCATTTTTGATTTTAGTCGGCATACTGATGATGACGGGCACTATGGGATATTTGCTCGCCTTGCTTAGCTTTTAACTGGAGGAATTTTCATGAATAAAAAAACCAAGACAACTCTTGCAATTCTGGCTTTTGTAGCGTTTATGT
>JAVBKH010000048.1:0-11498 GCA_031554155.1 Oscillospiraceae bacterium | reverse complement strand
TTTTTGATTTTAGTCGGCATACTGATGATGACGGGCACTATGGGATATTTGCTCGCCTTGCTTAGCTTTTAACTGGAGGAATTTTCATGAATAAAAAAACCAAGACAACTCTTGCAATTCTGGCTTTTGTAGCGTTTATGTTGGTGAGTGTTTTTGCGTACAATAACATTGCTAAGAAAAACAAGCCTAGCAACGCAATAGATTTGGCGGCAAGCTCTATTTCAAGCCAAAGTCAAAGTTCTTCTGCTTCGCCTACTGCTGCCGAAAGTGCGTCGCAATCGGAAAGTTCATCAGAGCAAGATAGATTTCTCGCACCAGACTTCACGGTAGAGGATTCAAGCGGAAAAAGCGTCAAGCTCTCCGACTTGAGGGGCAAACCTGTAGTCTTGAATTTCTGGGCAAGTTGGTGCCCGCCATGCAAAGCCGAAATGCCAGACTTCGAAAAGGTCTACGCCGATGTAGGCGACGAAGTTTCGTTCATGATGGTGGACCTTGTAGGCGACCGAGAGACAAAAGAAGATGGTGCGGAATTCATCAAGGAGCAGGGCTTCACATTCCCTGTGTACTTCGATGTAGCGGGCGAAGGGGCAATGAACTACGGTATCACCTCAATCCCAACGACGCTGCTTATTGACGCAGAGGGTTACATCGTGACAGGCTCACAGGGCATGATTGACGAAGAAAGCTTGCGCAAGGGTATTGAATTATTGAAGCAAATGCCAACAGATACAGAAAAAACGGAGGATAAACCAATGAATGCAGAGTACCACAAGATTACGCAGGAAAAGGCAAAGGAAATGCTAGAGCAAGACAAAAATATAGTTTTGCTCGACGTAAGGGCGCAGTCTGAATACGACGAGGGCCATATTGAGGGCGCAATTGTTTTGCCCGATACCGAGATAGCGGCGCGCGCTGAAGATGAACTGACAGACAAGGACGCAGTTATTTTGGTCTATTGCCGAAGCGGCAGACGCAGCCTAGGTGCCGCAAATGCTCTAGTGGAGCTTGGATACACGAATGTCTACGATTTTGGTGGAATTTTGGATTGGCCTTATGAAGTAGTAAAATAACTATAGTCTAAATCTTCATAACATCTCCACAATCTTATGGTATTATTTGGTTACTAAATAAACGGAGGTTAGCTATGAAAAAATTGAGACTACTTGCGATTGTTACAGTTTTGATGTTTGCTTTTTCCTTCTCTGCTTTTGCTGCCGTGAGTGTTACTCCCGTGGCTGCGACAACAGCCGAGCAGGATTGGCAAATCGAAAAAGAAGCTTTAATCGACGCACAAAAGGCTTATCTAAACAAGCTGGTTGCGGCAGGCAAAATTACTCAAACAACTGCTGATGCGCGGCTTAAAGCTTATAGCGAAAGCTTGACGCAAGAACCAAAACAAGTGCAGCCAGCGCCGAAAACAGATGACTACGGTTTCGGACGAGGCTTCTGCTATCAAAACGGTAACGGCAGTGCGAATCAGCGAGGCTGCGGAAGATACAGGTAATAACAAATAACTTCAAATATAAAAAACCCGCTTTTGTAGCGGGTTTTTTGCTGAAGTTTTTTAATCTGTAAGCTTTAATGTGAACTATGTTCTTTTCTTTAGGAGAAAAGAACCAAAAGACCTTTTTAAGAGACACAAGACTCTATCTCTTTTATGCCTGGTCTATCACCGTGAGAAGAATGCCACCTCGTTTATACCATTTTGGGTAAAGCCAAAACTCACTCATCTGCGAACCCATCACACGTCTTTTGTGCAGTGCACCTCTTTTTTTATTTGGATTTTTCAATTACATCATTGATATTATCTAGGAAAATTTTGCAGCCTTCACGCTGTTTCTCGCATTCTTCCGCGGTGTTGTTGTTGCCGCGGGTCACTTTCAGCTTCGTGTTTTCGCCGTCTGGCTCAAGAAAAAACGTGAAATCAACATAGTTTTCGAGCTTGTCTTCTGTGCCAAAATAAAGGCTCCAGTAGGAATAGCCGAACTTGGTTCTTGGCTCCATAAAGCGAATTATCGCTTTATCTTCGAAGACTTGGCCGTCCATTTCGCCGCGAAATGTTATCGGGCTACCCACCTTCCAGTCAGAAATTGCCTCAAAGCCGTAAAGATACTGCTTGATTTTTTCGGGGTTGAGCAGTGCGTCCCACACAGCAGAAACATCAGCGTGAATCAGCTTTTCTGCTTCCGCAACAAGATAATTTGCCATGGAATAGCCTCCAATTTATCACTTTTTTTGCTATGATTTAGCCGTTCAGCTCGTTGTAAACCGTTTTTTGCAGAATCTTTATTTCTGGACTGTTCTTGTCGGACACATCTTCTTCAAACACGTCCATAGAATATGCCCAGTAAAAAGCGCCACCGTAACCGCTTTCGCGAACCCAAGCCATTTTCTCCTTGATTAAGTCGGCACTTGCATCAATGTGGCCAGACCACGGCTTGCAATAGGGGACTAGGCCGCCGCCGCCGCCGTTGTAAAAAGGCACACCCATGTTAATTTTAGCGCGGTTTTCGGCGGTGCCGCCCACCATATCAAGATGATTTTGCATATAGACTTTAGATTGCTCAAGGCCTGCTTGGTCGCCATCTTGTCCCACGTTGTAGTCGTAGCACATCACGTTAATGTAGTCAAGCGCATCGAAGCTCGCGGAATCTACCCACGGTTGTGACGCACCAGATGCCACCGAGAGAATTTTGTGGTTACTTGGGAAAACTTCGTCAAACCGAGACCTAAACTCCACTAAAAGCTTTCTTGCGTCGTCCACGCTGGACGGAAAATTTGCAATTGAGCCAAAGCCGCCGTTAGTGGGGTATTCCCAGTCGAGGTCGATTCCGTCAAGGCTATATTCCTGCACCAAGCGTATGCAGCTTGCGATGAACTCTGCGCGACCTTCTGCGGATTTGGCCATGTACGCAAATCCGTCGGAGTCCCAACCGCCGATTGACAAAATCACTTTAAGCTGTGGCTTTTGCCGTTTAAGCTCGACGAGCGCGCGCAAATAGGGCGCAGAATCTATGACCTTGTTCATTTCCTCAATCCACCCGCACAAGGTAACTTCGTAATGATATTTGCCGTCTTCGGGGTTGAAATACGCCTCCTGCGAGGCAATCTCCCCGTCCATTAGCGGACGACTGCGGGTGTTTTCGTCGAATTGATAGGATTTTATTACGCCGAATGCAAAATTTATAGCCGTGACATAATTCGTGTCAACGTCCGACTTGATTTTGCCGTTGCCGTCGTCAGTGCCAATCCAACGCCAATTTCCAGAGGCGGGGGAGGTCACATATGCGATTGAGTTGTATTCTTTTGCCATTTGCATTTGTTTCTCCTGTTGGTTATATAAATTTATTTGCCGTCAAAAGCTTGCTTTAGCGCAGCGACATCAAGCTTGTTCATGGTGAACATTTCGTTCATCATGTTTTGAACACGGGATTTGTCCTCGCAAAGCAACATTGCGTCCATGTCTCTGCTCACAATTTGCCACGACACACCAAATTTGTCTTTCAGCCAACCGCAGCGCGATTCTTCGCCGCCGTTTGCAGTAAGCTTGTCCCATATGTCGTCGATTTCCACTTGATTTTCGCAGCAAACCATAATAGATAAGGCTTCACTAAAGGTAAACTGGTGCGCAGCACCACTGTCGATTGCCATGAACTGCTGCCCGTCAAGGGAGAATGTGGAGAGGAAAACTGTGCCTTCTGGTTCGGCTTCATCTTTGCCGTATTGCTTTAAAACTTCAATTTTGGAGTTTGGAAAGATTGAAGTATAAAGCTGCATTGCTTCAAGGGCGCGGCCATGTTGTTCGCGGCAGAACATGAAAAATGGAGATATGCTTTGTGGCTTATGGGAAAGGCTGACTTGCCAAGACACGCCGAATTTGTCCTGAATCCAACCAAATTTTTCGGAAAATGGATACTCTTGCAGTTCCATAAACTCAATGCCGCCGTCGCCAAGCTTTGCCCATAGGGAGTCAATTTCCTCGGCAGTTTCGCAGTCTACATAAAAGGAAATTGCGGGCGTAATTTTAAATTGCAGGCCACCGTTTAGCAGGTCAAACTCTTGGCCATCCAGTGTTAGGCGCACCGTCAATACGCTGCCCGCAGGCTTTGGGGCGTTGTCAAGGTAGCGCGAAACATACTCAACCTTACTGCTTTTAAATGCTGACAAATAAAATGCGGCAGCGTCCTCGGCTTGGGAATCCAACCAGATGCAGGGCACAAATTTTTGCATAATATCATCTCTTTTCTTTTGTAATACTGCTATCTATTTTTGTTTTTATTCTTAATCATTTTCATGGCTTCTTTCATTTCGCCTTTACCGCCGAACATTCTCTTGATTTTTTCTTCCTCAATTTTCCTCGACGATAGACCACTATATGACGATTCTGTCTTAATTTTTTTGTAGTTTTCAAAGCGTGCTTCGTTTAGAGCGCCGCTTTTGAGCGCCTTGAGAATTTTGCAACCAGGCTCTGACGTGTGGGAGCAGTCGCTGAATTTGCAGCTTTCTGCAAGCTCCTCAATGTCCGCAAAGGATTTCTCCAAGTCGGCAGAAACTACCCCAAGCTCACGCATACCAGGAGTATCCATTACAAGGCCGCCGCTTTCAAGCAGCATAAGTTGGCGGTGGGTTGTGGCGTGTCGGCCTTTGCCGTCATCGCGAATTTCGCGCGTTGCAAGGGAGTTTTCGCCTAAGAGATGGTTGATTAAAGTAGACTTTCCGACGCCAGACGAGCCAATCAGCGCAACCGTTTTGCCTGCTTTAATAAATGGGTCAACGGCGTCGTAGCCATTTTGCTCTTCTTTTGAGCAAACAATAACGTCAGTGTCAAGCGCAATTTCGGAGATTTCAGCGAGAACTTTGCCCACATCTTCGCACAAATCTGCCTTGGTTAGGACAATCACAGGCACAGCGCCACTATCCCACGCAATGGAAAGATAACGCTCTAATCGGCGTAGATTGTAGTCAGAATTTAAGGCCATGCATATAAAAACAGTATCAATATTTGCGGCGACAACCTGTTCTTCTTGCGCTGTTCCAGCGGCTTTGCGCTCAAACACGCTTGTCCTCGTCAATATGCGGTGAATCACCGCGAAGTCGCTTTGTGTTTCTACCATAACCCAGTCGCCAACAGCGGGAAAAACCGTGTTATTAGCGGCCTCATAAACAAACTTGCCAGAAACGGTAGCCTGCATCAAGCCGTCCTCACATGCAATTTTGTACAAATTGCGATGCTGCTCGGTTACGCGGGCAGGTGATAAGCCGTCATATTTAGTCGCTTCATCGAGAAGTTTCTCTGAAAGTCCCCATTTACGTAAGTTTACAAACTCCAAAATATCGCCCTCCGTATTTATTGTAGCATATTCGCGCACAGCTATCAATATCGAGATTAAGCACGAAACTTAGGAGAAAGCCACAGCGACAATGCGCTATATGCAATTCAAAAGAGCGGGTCACTAAAAATATTGGCAAAAAAAGTTGGCTATATAATCAATAGCCAACTTTTTTGCAAATATTAATTTTATTCCTCTGCAACAAGATAACTTGAAAGCCATTTATTGAGCTGTGCACTCAAATTATTGAAGTCGATAGGCTTGCTGACATGGCCGTTCATGCCTTCGTTAAGGCACAACTCGATTTCATCGTTCACAACGTTTGCGGTCATGGCAATTATTGGAATATCATGGTATGGTTTATCCGAATTTCGGATTTGCTTTGTGGCTTCGTGGCCGTCCATGACAGGCATAAACAAATCCATAAAGACTAAATCAAAGGTTTTGGTTTCCAAAAGGTCAAGAGCTTCCTTGCCGTTGGAGGCGACTTCGGCTTCAATGCCAAACATTTCAAGCATACTTGTGGCAACCTCTTGGTTGATGTAGTTGTCCTCAACCAAAAGCACCGATGCACCTACGAATTTTGCATTTTTGTTTATAATGGTGTGCTGCTGCTTAATTTCCAGTGCGGCATGTAGCTTTTGAATAAAGACAGACGGTGAGAAGGGTTTTTCAATAATATCATGGAAGCCAACAGTGCGAATGTCGTTTACGATGAATTGCGAAGAATACGCTGAAACCATCAAAAGCTTTATATCAGTGCTGATATTGAAAGTTTTAAGCTTTTCTGCGGTCTCAATACCGTTCATATTGCCCATTTTGTAGTCAAATATAGCAATGTCAAAAGGTTTGTTGTTCTTGTCTGCTTCAAGTATGGCCTCGATTGCCTCTTCGCCGCTTGATACACAAACTGACTCGCATCCAATATTTTTTAGTATGTTTTCTATGATATGACGGGCGGACTCGTTGTCGTCAGCCACCAAAAAGCGATATTTTGCAAGACTATCGCTTATGAATTCGTCTTTCACAATGGCTTCGGACTGCGAAGCCTTAAACGGAATAATAATTGTGGTGGTTGTGCCGACACCAGTAGCGCTTTTGATGTCGATAGTTCCTCCCATCAACTCAATTAATTGCTTGGTAATCACCATACCCAAGCCAGTACCTGTTGACATATTGGCCGAATTTTGATGAAACTGCATGAAAGGGCTGAATATTTTTGCAATTTGAGCTTCGTCCATTCCCATTCCAGTGTCCTCGACGACGAACTTAACTTCGATTTTGCCATCGTCTCTTTCGCGTTCGGTGCAACATGCAGAGAGAACAATTTTGCCCTCGTTTGTGAATTTAGCGGAGTTGTCAAGCAGGTTTTTGAATATTTGCCAAAGTCTCGTCTTATCTCCATTGACGACCGCGGGCAGGTTGGAGTCGAGGTCTAGGAGCATTTCGACAGATTTTTCGCCAATTCTTGGGGAAGCCACAAGCGCAGCATTTGAGAGAGTCTCGTCCAAGACAAAATTCTCTTCGAAAAGCTCTAGCTTTTCCGCTTCTATTTTTGAAAAATCAAGGACATCGTTGATAATGCTAAGCAAATTTTTTGCTGACATATTGACTTTTTTAAAGGTCTCATGGGCTTCATCGTCAAAATTTTTCATAAGGGCAATTTCAGTCAACCCAATTACCGCATTCATTGGTGTGCGAATTTCGTGGCTCATATTTGCCACAAATTTGCTTTTGATTTTATTTGCTTCCTTTTCTTGCTCTGCAATATTTTCAAGCATTTGTGTGTGCTTCTTTTCAGCAGTAACGTCCTGTATTAAGGCAACTGCCGCAGGCTTATTGTTAAAAAGTATTTTTCTGTACGCAACTTTTGCATCAAATATTTCGCCATCTCGCCTTTGGTGCTGAAACTCGAACTGCACACCCTGCTCGTCAGCGTCGGATAGTGCATTGTTGGCTACAACAACATCAGCGGTTTTTTGTCCATCTGGTTGGAATTCGCCTGCTAAATCTATTATTTTATAATCGAGAGCCTCTCCAATTGATTTAAATTTGAACATTTCGACGTAAGCTGGGTTTACGTAAATCGGAATATGAGAATAGAAGCCATCTATTAAAACTCCAAAAGGAAGCGAGTCCAAAACTCGCAGCAAATCCTCTTGCTGCCTTAAAACTTGCTTTGTCTGCTGCTCTTTAGCTGCTTGGATTTCCATTTCCTTTTGCAGCCGTTCTTCGGAAATAATTAGTTCTTTTTGTATATTTAATCTGGCGTCGTTCTGCCTTTTTTGCCTACTTATAAAATATATAAGTATTAAAATAATTACAAAGGCAAAAAATAAAATAGTCACGATGATTGCCGAAACTAGAGGATATTTTTTGTAAAAGTCCGTCTCGTCGTTAATGTAAACAGAACTTTTAGGGAAAGAAACTTTGCTCAATCCGTAGCGATGTAAAACATCGAAGTCAAAAAGCCATTGATTGTCGCTTTCTGTGTCGGTTTTAACTGCAATATTTGATACTGCCGTCCCCATTAAAATCTTTGAGACGATTTCGTGGACGCGCGCTCCTTGTCGTGGTGCGCTAACTGATTTTCCGCCTATATCGTATAGTGATACTTTGGTCACGTCCAGCGAAAAAGTTGGGGCATCTACAATATTTGCAATTTTAACCGAGCTTTCTTCTTGAGAAAAATATACGTTATTTGAATCCACGTAGTAAAAACCATTGAGTATGAGTGCATCTTTTGGCAACTCGTGCAACTTCTGAATAAGCTGGTCAAATGGGATATCATCGTTGTACTGAATATTGATTCTATCGGAATAGCTGCTGATTTGAGATTCAATATCTGCTCTCCAGTTTTTTCCCGACAAAGAGTAATCGTTAATCACAAACAGATTTTTTGAGTGAGGGTACATCTTGAGCATTTGGTCAAGAGTCTGCTTGGCGGATAAGCTTTCCGCAACACCAGTAAACGACTGTTCAAAGCCCTCTATGCGTTTTGGGCTATAATTATTGATGCCGCCGAAAACAACAGGTGTGTTAAAAAAAGTAGTATTATAAAATTGTTTTACAAATTCCAAGGCTTCATCGTCCGTCGCGATAATTACATCAGGAATTTTAACGAGGAATGAGCGATGAATTGTATTTATAAGACTCCGTTTATAAAAGGTGTCACTGCCAAAGCGCAAAGCATCAAGACTTACAAGATATTTTTCGACATTTGTGCCGACATCATAAGGCCTGCCTACCGCCCGCTGCATTTCGTCACCCCACGCCATATCCCCTGTGTACGACGATATTTGCAATATGATTTTGTTAGGCGAATCATCTAATTTTATCTCATTCTTCTTAAACTTATCCATAGTGCCGTCAAGCTTCATTTCGCGAATGACAGCGTCAAGCTTTGGTGCTAAAAAAGCATATTTTTTGTTGAGATAGGTATACGAAGGCGCAGAATCAACACTTGTGTTAACCATAATATCATCGGGGAAGATGTCATCTTGAAATTCCGTATGCTGGAATATGGCAATATCAATTTCGCCTTTGCTCAAACCCACCATCATTGCGCCAAAGTCCGCGTACTGATTTATTGAAAGCAAATCTTTGGGCAAATGATTCATTATATACATCTTTTGAACGACGTGCCCCACTTTTTTGCCAGATAAATCGCTCCAAGTTTTCACATCAGGCATAGGCATATCTTTTCTTGTGTACGTATAAAAATCAACAGATGTCTGTGATTCACTACACATTACTAAATTAGGATATTGTTCCAAATAACCCGCGCCATAGTGTACAACGCCGTCTGCAACACCAGAATTGGCAGTTATCATCGCCGAAGTTGAACCCTGCGGCACAACAGTCATCTCGTAACCAAGCTTGTTTAGCGCGTAATACATAATTCTGCTATATGTGACAGCCATATCTTCGCCAATTGTAAATGTTAGTATTTCTTTTTCGGCGGCAACAGCTTTAATTGGCGCAATGCTGAACAAAAGTATAAGCGCCATTAGAAATGCAGCAAACTTTTTAAGCGTTTTCATGATGCCCTCCAAATTTCTATCAAAAGCGGTACATTCAAGTTCGAAAAAATAGACATATATAGCATCATTATACTGACTTTATTGCAGAAACGCAATAGAGTTTTCTCTTGCTATTTTATAGTCAATATTAATTGCAAAAAAGCCACATTCTCATGCGGCTTTTTGTTTTTTTAGTATTTGTTTAATCTCGTGCGCGGAGCAGCGTGGCGGGGTCTGTCACAGAATTTATTTTTAATGCGAAGGAATCGTGGCTTTCAATATCTGCATCTGTCACAATATGCGCGTCAAGCAAAGTGTCGGCAAGGTAGCCAGTATACAAAAAATTTGTTTTTGCAAGGGCTTTGCTCCAGCCTTGCAGCCATGTTTCAAGTGCCACTCGCTGAACGTCGTTGCCGTCAAAATGAATGAGCAGGTCAATGTCAGAGCCTATATGCGTTTGGCCTGTGTTTGTGCTGCCAAACAGGTACACAGCCTTGACTCCGCTTGCGACCATATCCATTTCAAGTGCAATTTGCTCCGCCATATATTGCCGCCAACGCCAAGTTCTGTCTTGGTCGTGCATTTTTCGGCTGTGCCTACTGGAATCTTCTCCCAAGTACGCTTCGTTTTCCACTTTTTCGTCGGAAAAGAAAGCGACGGCCCGCTCCAAATCTGCGTTTAGGTGCAGAAAAAGCGTTTTGCCCAAAGTGCTTGCGGCTACATCAATAACCTTAATCACGTGGTTGTAACGGCCATATTCTGGCATAATCTCGGATAAAAGATTATCTGATGACATGAAGAATTCCTGCCTAAAAACATTTTCGGCTTGGTCGGGGTAAAGCGGAATATACACGATGTTGGACTCAACAAGGTCTTGAAAAAAATGTGTGCCAAAGCTAAGTTCGGGGACATAGCCATGTTTTTCCTTGGCAATTTCAATAAGAGCAGCGCAATTGCAAATATCCGAATACGTCACCCTTACGCCAAGCTTGATGTCGCCACGGCTGCCCCAACGGCCTGGCCCCATGAGAATATATTTTCGTCTAGGCAAAAGCCCGCCTAAAAGGCCAATTGCCCGACCAACTGCATGCAAGTCCTCGCGAGTTGCAAGGCTGTTGTAAGCGTCGGGGTCAACATACACAATATGCGTTATGCCCTGTATTTGTCCGTTTGAGATGAAACGGTTTGCAGTAAACAAAATGTCTTTTTTAGCAAGCTGCTGTGGAATTGGGGCAGGGCTGCTCATAAAGCCGCGACTTTGGGCGCGACATTGCAGCAGAAAAATGTTGTTGCCGTCATAGGCGAACTCAATGTCCACAGGCATCTGGATTTTATCCGATAAAACCGTGAGAATTCTGCGCAGCTTCGACGGAATGTCCGAGTTTGAGAGAACGCCATCAAAGGTGACGACCATGTTGTCTCTCTTTAAATCAATGTCGAAGCTGTTTTTCGTCATCATCATTTGGTCGGCGTAAACCGAGACAAGCTTGCCAAGATTTGGTATTTCGCCGCCGTATTCGCGGAGAAATTCCTTAATCGGCAAAGTCTCAAATCTTTGTTCCTGCGTGTTAATTAGGTCGATGAATTTTGGCGAATAATATGCAGCGTCCTCGGGCGACTGGTTGATTCTAAAACCAGGCTTAGCGGGGGAAAACAGCAAGGGATAATCGTCGTTAACTCTATCCACGGCCCGCGTGCCAAGCCCCATTACCATGCGCACAAGCCCATCTTCACGGTTGACTCTGGTGGACCAACGAAGCTGATTGTCCGAAAAAGCAACGCCCGCCAAAACAGGCATAAAATACGGCCCAATTTGTGTGCCCACAACCTCTTGGATTAAAACCCCCATTTGCTCGGTAAAGTGCAAAAGCCCGCGCTTTCCGCGGTAGAGAATGGAGTCAGGGTTGTACATGGAGGAATACACCTCCAAAATTGCGTCGATAAGCTCCTCAAGCCGTTGCGCGCGTGTGCCGTGGTTTGGCAGGAACAAGCTCTTGTACTTGCCCGAAAATGTGGAGGTCATGCTGTCCTCCAAAAGGGAGGAGGAGCGCACTATCAGCGGCTTGTCGCCCAAATCGTCTAGCAAAATTTTCAGCATTTGCACAATATATGGCGGCAGTCTGCCGTTTTTTATTTTTGTGACAAC
>JAVBKH010000192.1:0-8025 GCA_031554155.1 Oscillospiraceae bacterium | reverse complement strand
AAGCACTGGGGTCACTGCTACAGTTAATTTTTCTGGTGCAGCTCAAGTGGCAGCTACTTTTTCCGTAAATTTGACATCCACAGCAGCTAAACTAAACGGTAGCGCGCAAACTCAAGATGTTGCGATTGGCGGTATCCCATCAAACAAAACATTTAGATTCGATATGCCAGCAGAAAATGTTGGTGACTTAACATTGGCTTTTTCATTTACACCTACCACAGGCATAACCCTAAACAAATCTTCGACATCAATTGTAAGAGGCAGAAGCGAAACCTTAAAGGCTACTCTTATTCCAGTTGACACGCAAAACAAAATAATCACATGGACTTCAAGCGACTCTTCGGTCGCAACTGTAAATGAGAATGGTGTTGTAACTGCTGCTTACGAAGGCGGTACAGCAATAACAGCAACATCAGCTGCGAATGGTAAAACAGCCACATGTATTGTGACGGTAACTGGTAGAACATCATCAAGCTCTAGTGGCTCAGGTGACTCTGGCGGCTCGGGCGGACTAGGCGGAGCTGGAAGCAGCACAACCAATGAATCCGATGGAATTCTGACTAGCGCAAATGTCAGAACAAATGGTTCGGTTGACTCCACAAAAGCCGTAAAAGAGCTTACTGCGGCACTAAAATCTGCGAAAAAAGGTACTTCGGCAACTATTACAATTAGAAATGCAAAAAATATTATGTCCGATACAATTGAAAGACTTGCAGAAGCATCCAAAACAGCAGGAAAATCGGCTGTTATCTATGCCGATTCAGTTGGCACAGACGGCAAAACTCAAGCGCGCATTTACCTTGACGTGAATAAACTTGCAAATTTAAAATCCACGATTAAGCTTCGCATTGCGACTACTGGTCAAAAGACGACGGAAAGAAAAGCTTATATTGAAAAAAATTACAGCGGTAAGGTTGCAGTTGTTAGCTGTGAACACCAAGGCAATTTCGGTGCAGAGATGAAAATTTCCGCTTATGTAAAGCCTCCTGCGACAAAAGATTTGAAGTTTTATAGCTTTGACCCTAAGTCCAAAAAACTTACAGAAATTACAACTGACTATAAGATTAATACAGACGGTTCGATTCAATTTACGACGAAATTGGGCGGCGACATTCTCATAGCAGATAAAGCGCTAGTGAAGAAAGCAGCCACAAAGACGACAACGGCTACAAAAAAATAAAATATTATCTTGCGATTTTACCAATATGGAAACAAAGTTAAGGGGCGACCATTGGCCGCCCCTTACTATTTTATCCAAGCCTATGCAGTTTTTCCAATGCTTCTTCCTTGGTCTGCAAAAAAAATATCTGCGAACCATTGTTGCATTCGTAAATAAACTCGCGCAGTGCTTTGCTTTCAACGTTTGCAAAGTCGCCGACTATGGCAAGCTTTGCGCTGTAATTCGTAAATTTTTGCAAAATTTCTCCTGCAATTTGAGTTTTAAGGTCAAAGAATTCCCTGCAAATGTTTTCCTTAAAAATGATGAGCTTGTAGCAATCAAGGGTGTGGCTTGCGGTTGCAATTAGGTCAAGGGCATCTTGAGTCTCGGAAAGCACAATGCCGTCCTCGTCTACAATCGCGACTTTGGAGCCGTTTTTCTCGTCTAGGGCTATCATATTGAATCTCCTTTATTTGTCAATAAAAAATCGCCCGCATATTTGCAGGCGATTTTTCTTCTTAGATTTTACAGCTTAGCAAGCAAGCCTTCCCAATCTTTCATAAATCTTTCAAGGCCTGCTGTGGTGAGCGGGTGGTCAATCATTTGCTTTAGTACTGGTGGTGGCAGCGTGGCTATGTCCGCTCCTACCTTTGCGCACTGAATAACGTGAAGTGGGCTGCGTGTGCTTGCTGCGATGATTTCGCAGTCAATTTCGTGTACGGAAAATATTTCGGCAATGTCAGCAATAAGGTCAATGCCTGTTGCGCCAATATCATCAAGACGGCCGACAAACGGGCTGACGTAGCTTGCTCCTGCTCTGGCAGCTAAAAGCGCTTGGGCAGCGGAAAAAATCAAGGTGCAGTTAGTTTTAATGCCCTCTTTTTTAAGCAGCTTAATGGCTTTAAGACCTTCGGCACACATTGGTATTTTTATGCAAATTTTGTCGCTGATTTTGACGAGTTCGCGAGCTTCATCGACCATTTTAGCGTGTTCCATCGAGATAACCTCGCCGAAAACAACACCGTCGACTATGCCTGCAATTTCTGTGATGGTTTCCTTGAAGTCGCGGCCCTCTTTTGCGATAATTGAGGGATTTGTCGTTACTCCGCAAATAACTCCGTAGTCATTTGCTTCCTTAATTGCGTCGATATTAGCGGTGTCAATAAACAATTTCATGGGATATCCTCCTCACAACATAATGTGTATATTTTACATCAAATGGACGCGCAATACAAGCAGTGTGGGATAAAATATTTTGTTAAAATATTTAAATAAATTATTTTGCAAACATAAAAGTCAATTATAGAAAAAACATCTGCAATAAATGCCTGTGGTGTTAAGTAAAAACTAAAAATGATAAAATATTTATATAAATGTGTTGACTTGTTTTCGACAATATGTTACTATTTTATTGTTGAGAGGATGATTTCATGGGCAAGAGCATGTATAGTCTGATTTTGATTGACGAAGTTGTTCGCGCAGTCGATAAATTGGCACACCAAAAGGGCACAAATCGCTCGAATTTGATTAACCAGATATTGGCGGAGCATCTCTCGCTTAAAACGCCCGAAAAGCGTGTTGGCGAGATTTTTGTCTATACCTCCGAAGCGCTTGACGAGGACAGACTCCAGGTTTTGCAAAAAAGTGGTGGTATGCTTGTTGTCAAAGGTGCGGTCAATTTTAAATATAACCCAACTATCCGCTATCAAGTTGAGCTTGAATCTGAACCGCGCGCCTACCGTGGTTGGCTAAAAGTTTCCACCAGAACCCAAAGTAGAGCGCTTATGACAAGGCTAAACATGTTCTACGAGCTGTGGATGCAAATTGAGCAAACTTGCCTAGCGCAGCTACGCAAAACAAAGCAAAAATATGATTTGACCGACGGACGTTTTTCGCGCGAATTGGTTGCGGAGCATCGTGGAGACGGACTTGACCATGCTGTTTTGGGCAAAGCAATAGCCGATTATCTTCACCTTTTTGACAGTGCAATGGGCATGTTTTTCGAGACAAAATCTGGCATGGATATTGGTACATATAAGGATATGCTTCAACTTTATGAGCAACATCTTGAAAATAGTGAGCTTGTTATTTAATAGAATATTTAGTTGCAAAACGCGCAAGCTAAATCCAAATAATCCTTTTGGAGGGCGTTTTATGGCGAAAGCAGGTATGCGTAGACCAGACCCGAAAGAGCCGCATGGGACGGAAAGTAACAAAAAATCAAAGTTCCCCAAAAATGATGTTAAACCTGTGCCCGAAATTTCTGGCAAGGCAAAGCATGGCAAGGCAAAGGTTGACGAATAGCAAAAAGGCTGACGTTTTTACGCCAGCCTTTTTTTATTCTACAGCTTGCCCAAATCAAACGGTGTTGATTGGTAAACAAAATAGTTGAGCCAATTAGAAAATAAAAGATTTGAGTGGGCTTTCCATGCACAATTTGGTATATTTGCGGGATTATCATGGGGAAAATAGTTGAAAGGCGGGTCGATTTCAAGTCCCTTGTCGCGGTCACGAAAATATTCTTGGGCAAGGGTGTCTCGGTCGTATTCGGAATGACCTGTGACAAAAAATTGCCTGCCATCGTTACTTGCTACTATGTATACGCCTGCTTGCTCGGATTCGCTCAAAACGGAAAGCTTTGGATGGCGCTCAACATCGGTTCTAGAGATACCTGTGTGGCGTGAATGTGGCGCATAAAAGAGGTCGTCAAAGCCGAACAACAAATAGTGCGAAGCATCGTTTTTGATATGGGGAAAAATACCGAACATTTTTTTATCAAGGGCATATTTTTGCACGCCATAATGGTAATACAAACCCGCTTGCGCGCCCCAACAAATATGCAAAGTGGAGTACACATTGGTATTCGTCCACTCCATAATCTCGCAAATCTCCCGCCAATAATCCACGTCCTCAAATGGCATCTGCTCAACAGGCGCACCTGTGATAATCATTCCGTCAAAGCGCTGAGACTTGATATCGGCGAAGGTTTTGTAAAAGTTAAGAAGATGTTCCTGCGAGGTGTTTTTTGATGTGTAACTTGCAGTTTGCAAAAGTTCAATTTCAATTTGAATCGGCGTGTTGCCAAGCATTCGCAAAAGCTGGGTTTCGGTCTCTACTTTTTTAGGCATTAGGTTCAAAATCACGATTTTAAGCGGTCGAATGTCCTGCGACATCGCGCGTGCTTCATCCATGATAAAAATATTTTCTTGGTTTAAAATGCGTCTTGCAGGCAAATCACCAGGAATCTTTATTGGCATTTCGTCACTCCTTTAAAGTAAATTATAACAGAATCAAGTTTTCAGTTCAAGATAGCGCGGCGCAAAAAAATGTGGTATACTATGGATATATTTTTTGTTGGAGGAAATTGAAGTGGCTGCACAGAACATTCCACATAATCATGACCCAGAATCGCTTTTGAGAGGCATTACATGTTTTGCACTAGATTTGGACGGCACGGTTTATCTTGGAGAAAGTTGGATTGATGGTGCACGCGAATTTTTGCAGGCTGTGGTAGCATCTGGCCGAAGATATATTTTTATGACAAACAACTCGTCGAAGTCGACGAACGCATACGTTGATAAGCTAAGCCGCATGGGGTTGACAATTCCAGATGAAAAAATTATTACATCAGGACAAGCAACGATACGGTATCTTCTGCGGGAGTACAAAGGTAAATCTGTTTATTTAATGGGGAATTCGTCGTTGGCACATGAGTTTCTTGAGGCGGGAATAAAGCTTGAGGATACTCACCCAGAAGTTGTTGTGACGGCATTTGATACATCACTGACATATAAAAAGCTCTGCCAAGTATGCGACTTAATTCGAGAAGGCTTGCCGTTTATAGCGACGCACCCAGACTTGAATTGTCCAACAGAAACTGGCTATATGCCAGATGTAGGTTCATTTCACGCATTGATTGAGGCGTCAACAGGCAGACTTCCAGATATTGTAGTTGGCAAGCCAAATCGGGAAATTATTGACGCTATGCTTGAAAAAGCTGATGCTACTGCGGCAAAAACGGCAGTAATCGGAGATAGGCTTTACACAGATGTAGCATCTGGAATTCAAAATGGCTTAAAAGGCATTCTTGTTTTAAGCGGAGAGTCTACAATGACAACTCTACAAGAATCGACCATCAAGCCAAATATTGTTTTTGATTCTGTGGAAAACATTATACCATTTTTGTGATATATACCAAAAAAACGAAGCTTATCGCAAGCTTCGTTTTTTTATAGTGTAAATAGTGTATTTTGAGTTAATTGTGTAACTATAATATATTGTGTAACATATACACAATATACTATTTCTTGTTTTTGCCTGTCAATGTAATCGCTGCGGTTGCGGCAGCAATTAGTGCCACTGCGCCAGGAATTGCCAAGCTTTCAACGCCTGTGTCAGGGTTTGGATTATCCGTTGTCGCTTTCGTGGTATCTGCTATTGAAGTGTCGCTTACCATGCTTACTTCGCTCTCAAGTCCGCTAGCACCAGAGGTCTCTAGCGCAAGTCCAGTCACTTGCATTCCTGCAATCATAGCGGTAATTGTTGCGGCAGTGTACAGAGTTTTAATAATATTTTTCATGTATTCACCTTCCATAAATTGATATTTATACTGTTTCCATATTGTCAAAAATTATTATTGGAAAAATTTGGCGGGATTATTCATTACAACATGAAAATACTAATAGCGTTAAAATATGAGGTGTTGTATGGGAACTTTATTAATTAGAACGGTAATATTATACGCAATAATTGTCTTTGCATTGAGGATAATGGGAAAGCGACAACTAGGAGAACTTCAGCCGTCAGAGCTTGTTGTGACAATTCTAGTTTCGAACATTGCTACGCTTTCAATTGAGGACACGAATATTCCGCTTTTGGGCAGTGTATTGCCAATTTTTGCCCTTGTAATTTGTGAGGTAGTTTCTTCGATTTTAATACTAAAGTTTAACAAGCTGCGCAAAATCATTTCTGGAAATCCCTGTATAATTATTCGCGACGGAGTAATCGACCAAAGACTGATGAAAGAGCTTCGTTGGTCAATTGACGATTTAATGGAACAGCTTAGAATCGGCAATGTCTTCGACATAAGAGAAGTTTCATGTGCAATTGTGGAAACGTCAGGCAAGCTTTCAATTTTCAAGAAATACTTGTCACGCGAGGCTACAGCCGAAATGCTGCAAATTCCTATTGGCGATGAGTGCGATACCCCTCCAATGACTGTAATAAGCGACGGCGAATATGTGCCCGATGCGCTCAATTTTTGTAATATAAAAAAGGAATGGATTGAAAGCGAGCTCAAGAACCGAGGGTTATTAGTGTCACAGGTGTTCTTAATGACATGTAATCGGAGAGCACAATATTATATTGCTGAAATGAACAAGAAGGGAGAAAAAAGCATTTGAAGCGAATCATTATCTGCATTGTTTTACTTGGAATTTGTATATTTATTAGCATATTTGCTCACTTTAGGGTTGAAAAAGTCAACTCTGATTTTAACATACGGATTGACGCGTTAATTACCGAATTAAAGAGCGAAAATACCGAAAAAATCACGCAACACGCCCAAAGTCTCAATGAATTTTGGGAAGAAGAAGAGCATATTTTAGTTCACTTTATTCGGCATAGCTATATTGATACAGTTACTACAAGCATGGCGCGACTGCCAGCTCTTGCAGCTTACGGGGACTACTCCGAGGTGCTTGCAGAGCTTTATAATGTTCGCCGACAAATGAAGCACGTGTGTGATTCGGAGCAGGTGACCTTCGAAAATTTGCTTTAACATACTTTTTTTACTAGAATTTAAAAATATTTTATGATATAATTTCATAAAATTATTTTTAGGGGATTTTAATGAAGCGATTTTTACTTGTTATAACAATTTTTATTAGTTGTACATTTTTTATAGGTGCGATTGACAACACCGCGCCTGTTTTGCCGACTAATAATTTTTTTATCAATGATTACGCGAACGTTTTAGATGAACAAATCCGTGACTCAATGCTCAAAGCCGCTAAGAAGCTGGAGGCCGAGACGGGTGTTCAAGTGGTTGTGTTGACAGTGGATGGGTTAGGTGACCGTACGCTCGAAACCTACGCTAAAAGCATTTTCAATGGCTGGGACATTGGTGGGAGTGAAAAAAAAGGAGCGCTTATTTTACTTGATACAAGCTCAAAGCAAGTTATTTCGTTGTCGGGAAACGGTATTAAATTAGACATTGCATACAAGACTTCAAAAAATTCAGCGTTGGAAGGGCATTTCTCCGATGCTGTTACTTCACAATTTTTTGCGATAATTGGTAATGTTTACAGCATAACAGAACATTCTGTTAATAGTGAGAGAGGTACAGAAATATCACAAGGTGCTCAAAGTACAAAAGGCACAGCCAAAAAATTGAATATATTCTACATAGTCTCAATTGTACTATTTTTGTTCATTGCAATGCGCGGAATGAGGACCAGCGCAAAGTACCGAAAAAAATACAAAAAGCCGCAGTATCGTGAGCACCAAACTTTCACAAACACTAATTCATGCTTTTCTCGGCATGATGACGACGAGTACCCTAGCGGCTTCGGTGGGCTAGGTACACGTGCGGTTATTCGCGGAGAAGAAGCCGATGATGCAGGCATTATTAAACGCCGAGATGACGATGATGATGACGAAAACAAAATAGAGATTGTAGACTGGGAAGACAAAAAAAGGCGGTGATTTTCTTGTCAGATACAGTCGATTTGGACGCTAATATACAATATCTTAAAGGGGTGGGCGAAAAACGTGCCACCCTTTACAATAAGTTGCACATTTTTACAGTGCATGACCTGCTGTATCATTTTCCGCGTGATTACGTGGACTTAAGCTCACCTTATGAA
>JAVBKH010000120.1:0-6334 GCA_031554155.1 Oscillospiraceae bacterium | reverse complement strand
CGGAAAATGCATACATTGCCGAATTGGCACAAAGCGTATGCTCGAAATTTTGGAGCGCATCACAAACGGCGATGGTCGCGAAGGCGACATTGAACTGCTTGAGGATTTAGGGCAGGAAATTAAGGAAGGCTCACTTTGTGGGCTTGGACAAACTGCGCCAAATCCTGTGCTGACCACAATTCGCTACTTTAGAAACGAATACGAAGACCACATAAATTACAAAAAATGCACGGCGCATCAATGCAAGCCGCTGTTGACATACATGATTGACGCTGAAAAATGCACAGGCTGCACGCTTTGTGCGCGCAAATGTCCTGTTGCAGCGATAACAGGCGAGCTTAAAAAGCTGCATGAAATAAGCAAAGAACTTTGCATTCAGTGCGGAAAATGCGCAGAAGTCTGCAAGTTTTCTGCCGTTATTGTGGATTAGGGGGAGTGAGAATATGAGTGAAATCAGATTAAATATAGACGGACTTGAGGTCATGGGCTTTGACGGCCAGACAATTCTCGACATAGCGCGAGAAAACGGCATCAAAATCCCCACGCTTTGCCACGACGACCGCGTTAAGGTCTACGGTTCATGCGGGATTTGCGTGGTCGAGGCCGAGGGTATGCCGAGACTGTTGCGCTCCTGCTCCACCTTGGCCGCAAACGGCATGATTGTGAAAACAAACACGAAGCGCGTTTTAAAATCCAGAAAAACCGCCCTTGAGCTGCTACTCTCTGACCATGTTGGCGATTGCCGCCCACCGTGTGCGCTTGCTTGCCCTGGGCAAACCGACTGCCAAGGCTATGTCGGGCTAATCGCCAATGGCGAGAACAAGGAGTCAGTTAAGCTTATCAAGGACAAAATTCCGCTGCCAGGCTCCATTGGCCGCGTTTGCCCACACCCCTGCGAAACCGCTTGCCGCCGCAAAATGGTGGAAGAACCAATCAGCATTGCTGCGCTAAAATCCTATGCTGCTGACAAAGATATGCTGTCTGGCGAGCTTTATACTGCGGAAATTGGCGCGCCAACTGGCAAAAACGTTGCTGTAATCGGCGGCGGGCCTGGTGGACTTTCTGCGGCATATTTTTTGCGCACGTTTGGCCACGAGGTCACAATCTTTGACGCTATGCCGTACATGGGTGGAATGTTGCGCTACGGAATACCAGAATATCGCTTACCTAAAGCATATTTGCAGCACGAAATTGATGCCGTTGAGAATATGGGCGTAACTTTCAAGAACAACATAAAAATAGGGCGCGATTTGACGCTCGACTATATCAAAGCCACATTTGATGCTACAATTGTCGCCGTGGGCGCGTGGAGTAGCACCTCGCTTCGTTGTAAAGGCGAGGACTTGGACGGCGTTCTTGGCGGAATTGACTTTTTGCGAGATGTCGCCACAAATAAAACGACTTTCACAGGTCGAAAAATTGCAATAGTTGGTGGCGGCAACACAGCGATGGACGCTTGCCGCACCTCGATTAGATTAGGTGCAGATAAGGTTTACAACGTTTATCGCCGAACAAAATCCGAGATGCCTGCCGAAGAAATCGAGATTATCGAAGCCGAGGAAGAGGGCGTAATCTTTAAAAATCTCACCAACCCCATTGAGGTTGTGGGCGAAAATGGCAAGGTAAAGGCCTTGCGCCTGCAAATCATGGAGCTTGGCGAACCAGATGTCTCTGGCCGCCGCGCGCCTGTTGAGGTTGCGGGAAAAGAGGAGACAATCGACGTTGACATCGTAATTGTTGCAATTGGCCAAAAGCTCGATGCAATCGGGCTTGATGGCATTGAGCTTACAAAATGGCAGACAATTTCCGCAGACGAACACACGTTTTTGACATCTCAAGAGGGAATTTTCGCAATCGGAGATGCTACGAACAAAGGCGCAGATATTGCAATTTCGGCAATTGGCGAGGCAAAAAAAGCCGCAGATATGGTTGACAAACACCTAAACGGCGAAGAACTTTCCTATCAAAAGCCGTTCCTTGTTGAGACAAATCCTACCGCAAGCGACTTCACCGACAAAGAAAAGCAGCCTCGCGCAAAAATGCCCCATCGCAAAGCGGAGGAGCGTCGCCACGATTTTCTTGAAGTCAATCTTGGACTTTCCGACGAGGAAGCGGTGCGCGAAGCAAATCGTTGCCTTGAATGTGGTTGCCACGATTATTTTGAATGCAAGCTGATTGATTTGGCTAATCAATATTCAGTTGAGCCGCAAAAATTTGCGGGTACGGTGCATGTTCGAAAAGTTCCCACAGACCACCCGTTTATTCAGAGAAATCCCGACAAGTGCATACTCTGTGGACTTTGCGTGCGCATATGCGACGAAGTTGTGGGCGCAACGGCGTTAGGGCTTGTTGACCGTGGATTTAACACAATCGTGAAGCCTGCGCTTGATTTAAAGCTGCAAGACACAGACTGCATATCCTGCGGACAATGTGTGAGCGCCTGCCCGACAGGTGCGCTGACCGAAACCATGATGATTAAGAAGCAAGTGCCGACGCACGAGCTTGAAACCTTGACAACATGCGCATTTTGCAGCGTTGGCTGCCAACAAAAACTGACGCACACAGGCGATATGCTTATTCGTGCGCTGCCCACAGCCACGCGCGAAGCGGACGCTTTGCTTTGCATGAAAGGTCGCTTTGGATTTGGCGAGATTGCCAAGCTCGACCGCTTAATTAAGCCACAAATCAAACTTGATGGCAAGCTGCAAGAAACCACATACGAAAAGGCGATAGTCTACGCAAACAAGCGGTTGCAGTCGCTGCAAACCCAGTATGGGCAAAACAGCGTGGCTGTCACGATTTCCGACAGGTACACGAACGAACAAGCGCTGTTAATCAAGGAATATGCAAACAAGGTGCTTAGGACTGAAAATGTGTTTTCAATCGGCAAACAGTGTAGCGGCATGGCCGACACGCTTGGATTTGATTGCTCAACCGTCGACTTTGAGGAACTAAAAAACACTGGCTGCATTTTGCTAGTGGAAAGCGACATTCACGAGCCGCACTTGATTGCGGGATTGGCTGTGAAAAAAGCTGTAGCAAACGGCGCAAAGCTTGTCGCAGTCAACTCCTTTGACTCTGCTGCCGACGATATTGCTACAATGAGAATAACGCCAGACGGCACTTTGACATTGTTGAAGCAGCTTGTAAAGGTTGCATTTGAAAAAGCCGATGCAAAGACAAAAGAAAGGTTTTCCGCTTTTACTGAGACATTCGTAGATATCGCAGTAAGCGACGAAGCCAAGGCCGCCGCAGAGCTGTATTTGTCATCGAAGAAATCCGTGATTGTGTATGAACATGCAGTTCTCTCAAACGATGCAGCAAGGTTGCTCGCTGCACTTGCAGTAATAAGCGGGCACATTGGCAAGCCTCGTGAGGGCATAATCCAGTTGCGGCCTAACGCAAACTCGCAGGGACTTGCAAATCTAAGTGTAAAAAAACGTGGCGAACTAAAACGCGGAATAAAATCTGGCGAAATAAAAGGGCTGTTCATTTTCGGTGAGGACGCGCCAGGATTTGACCTAAGCTCACTTGAATTTTTGGCCGTACACGACTTGCAATTCACTGAAACGGCGCAAAAAGCCGATGCTGTTTTCCCCGCGCAAAGCTTTGCGGAGCAAAGTGGAACATTCACGAACACTGTGGGCAAAGTCCAAAACGTTCGTGCAGTTGTGCCAAGCTTCGTTGAGTTAAGCGACTTTGAGCTAATCAACGCACTTGCAAGCCAAGCAGGAACAGACCTTGGCTATCGCGACATCAAAGACCTTACAAACGCGATGCCAAAACAATCCTTACTTGATTTAAGCCGCGTGAAATTTGAGCCAGTAAAATCCGAGAACTTACTTCGCCACCACAAATACACCAATACCAACGCACTGTACAACAGCCTTATGAAATTTTCGCGAAACAAATTATAGCATTTATATGAAAAGACGGGAAAATATCCCGTCTTTTCCATGTTTTAGCTTGTTTATTTACATTAAATATGTTAGAATTTTATTATGTTTGTGTTCTTGTGGCATAATTTTATTTTACGATAAAGCAGCGTTAAATTATGCAACAAGAAAATTTTTATTAAGGAGAAAAAATATGAGCATTGATTTGGGATTTTCTGGGACGGTAATTTTGATTTTGTTAATTGTAATCTTGACCGTGGTAATAACCAGCAAGTTTGTCCGCTCATCTGTAGCAAAAGCCGCAGAGCCTGCAAGAGTTGAAGCACCAAGACCTGTTCCTGTGTCTCTACCGATTGTTCAAACGGGAATTGAAGAGGAAACTGTTGCCGCGATAATTGCCGCAATTTCCTGCATGAGCGGTGGGTTGACTGGGGTACAATATTCAGTCAGAAGTATTAGTCGTGCAAAAGAATCTCGTCCTGTATGGGGCTTTGCTGGTATGCAGCAGAACACACGTCCATTCTAATTAGATAAAATGCACGCGTGTTGATTTCAATTCTAAGCTAGATACACTTTTTCTGATTCCAAACATTTTGGGGAGGTGACATCTTGGCGGCAGAAGCGGTTTTAAAGATAAAAGATGCCGAAGATAAGGGCAAAGAGCTAATTCGCAATGCAAGTGAGGAAGCGCGAGAAATTACACGAACTTATTTATTAAACGCGAATGAGCAAAAGGACGCTATTTTAGTTAAAGCAAGAAATACTCGCGAAAATATAATTGAAGCTGCGGAAAAAAAGGCTCGTGCTGACTGTGAAGAGCTTGAAAAGCGCGGCGCTTCTGAAAAACAAGCGATACTGAATCCAGACGCAGATAAACTGGAGAAGGCGATAAAGTTCATCGCTGAAAGGATTGTGAGTGTTTAGATGGCAATAGTCAAAATGGACAAATTCACGCTCCTAACTTTTCATAAATACAAAAGTACACTGTTAAAAGAGATACAAAAATTCGGAGAAGTTCATTTCAAGCGGCTTGCCAAGGAGCAGCTAATTGAAATGGACTTTTTGTGCTCTGATTTCTCTCCAGAGCAGACTTCCAAGGACGAAACCGAGCTTGAAAATGTAAAATTTGCTATATCAAAAATTGCGCCAAGCGTCCAAAAGCCCAAGGGCTTAAAGGGTATGACTGCGAAGTCGCCCGCGCTATGCTTTGAACAATTAGACGCATATATTGACAGCTTTGACTACAAGTCCGTTTGTGGAAAAGTCAAAGTAGCAGACGACAAGATAAACGCGATAAAATCTGATATTTCTAAGCTGAACGCTGAAAATGACGCGATGAAGGCGTGGCTAAAGCTTGACGCTGCACCACAGGATTTTGCTGCATTAAGCTTTACGAAAGCGTTGCTTGGAACAGTCAACAAAATGGCGGCAGATAGCTTTAAGCAAGCGGTGGAGGCTGATTTTTCAGACGTCTACGTTGAATTTTTAGGCGTGACAAAGGACGATATGGCAATGTTGCTGATTTTGTCGTCCGATACTTTTGATGAGCAATTTACGCGGCTCAAGGAGCTTGGATTTTCCCGAACTGGCATAAGTTTTAGCGATATTCCTGCAAACACAATTGTGAAGAACAAAGCAAAAATTGAAGCTTTGCAAAAAGAATTCGGTGACGCAAACGCCGCAATTGCTGCGCTAGTGCCCGAATTTGAGCGGCTCAATATCGTAAGCGATTACTTCAAGACTAAGCTAGAACGTGAACGCGCTTGCGAAAATTTCCTTAAAACAGACAGCATTGTTATGATTGAAGGCTGGCTGCCCGTTGAGTCTGGCAGCGCGCTAAAGGGCATTTTAATGCGGGTTTGCGGAGATGAGTACTATATTGAGTCCGCAGAGGTCGCAAAGGATAACGAAGAAGTTCCCATTAAGTTGCGCAACAACAAATTTGTGACTGCGTTTGAAGATGTCACGAAAATGTATGCGACGCCAAAGTACAGCGAAATCGACCCGACTCCGCTATTGGCACCGTTTTATTGGTTTTTCTTCGGCTTCATGGTTGGCGACACAGGCTTTGGTCTTGTGCTGATGATTGGCACATTCTTGGCCCTCAAGTTCGTGAACCTTAAAGAAGGTATGCGTAGATTCTTGACGTTCTTCTTTTACTGTAGCTTTGCTGTAATTATCGCAGGCGTGGTTTATGGCAGCATGTTTGGCTACACATTTTTTGCACCAATTGCAATACGCGCCGCAAGTGGCGCGATAACAGGTCACAAAGCCATTCTCGATACACAGCTTGATATTCCGTTCATGTTAATTTTGTCTGTAGTAGTCGGTGTGGTTCAAGTCATCTACGGCCTCATTGTCAAGGGATATTTGCTTGTCCGCGACGGTAAACCAATTGATGCAGTCTTTGACTCCGCTTTCTGGATTGTCACTTTGCT
>JAVBKH010000236.1:0-9811 GCA_031554155.1 Oscillospiraceae bacterium | reverse complement strand
GCCTCCATTAGTTCGTCTATAGCCTTTACAAGCTTTCTATGCTGCTCATCTATTTTCGGTACTCCAACCAGCAAACTATCTTTCCAATAAGTCATTTTAATCAATCCTTTCTTTTGTCGCCAAACACAACCTTCTCTAATTTTTTGTTGACCACGCTAATTTGTCTCATAAAAGCCATGCTTTTGACATTGCACCTTAGTAAAGTGCTTACTACTAATATTAACTATTTATCGAAAAATGTCAATAGCTTTACGTTATTTACCAGAAAAAGAAAAAGCCCGCCGAAAACGGCGGACTTTGTTAGCAAAAGCTTATTGCTCTTCCTTCATCTTTGCATAGCATTCGCTGCAATAGACAGGGCGGTCTTCTCTTGGACGGAAAGGAACCTTTGCGTCAGCGCCACAGGAAGCACATGTAGCTGTGAACATTTCACGGTCAGGTCTTGCGCTGCTCTTGCGGGCATCGCGGCAGCCTTTGCATCTTTGTGGCTCGTTAACGAAGCCTCTCTCAGCATAGAATTCTTGTTCACCAGCGGTGAAGGTGAATTCCGAACCACATTCTTTACATGCTAGGGTTTTGTCTGAGTACATTTTTTTTACCTCGCTTTAAAAGTGTTTACCCGTGGGTCAGATGCTGAGACTTGGAATATTCCGGGCTCTGCCGCCGCCAAGGGCATATTACAGCCATCTAAGGCTGATTGACTAAGGATAGGTGACCTTTACCGTGGATTAGGTCTAAGCTTTCGTCTAACTCGCTGCAAGGCATTGTCCACAGCTTTTGTGGAGGTACTCAGTAAACCCGAAATTTCAATGTAGGAATTTCCTCTGAGATACAGTTTTAAAACTTGCTGTTCAAAATTGGACAAAAGGGATTGAATTTGGTCAGCTAAAAGTGCCGAGTCCTCCTTGCGGATGTATAAATCCTCAACGAGAATGGGAGGTTGTTGTGTTTGAGATTTGATAATTTCTTCATCAACGCCGTCATAAGGTACGCTTGCGCTTTGGTTAACGTCTTTCATGTGCGTTTTAATTGCAGTTGCCATAGAATTATTGATGCAAGTTACAGCGTAGGTGTTAAATTGAATGCCCATGTTTGCATCGAAGCCCTTGACTGCTTTAAACAAAGCGAACAGGCCTTCTTGAACAAAATCCTCTGTATCAACGCCAACGACGTTGGAATATCGGTTTGCTCGACTTTTAATAAATGGCAGATAACGTTCAGACAGCGCAGAAAACGCATTAGCATCGTCTTTTTTCGCGTCTTTAACTAAGTCCTTGTCCGAAATTTGGGTATTCTGCGGACTATTTGCAAAATTCATTTAAAATTTCACCAAAATAACCTATATTTCTAGTTCCTTATTAATACTAAACTATAATTTATCAATTGTCAATAGTATATTCTGTGAAAATAGTCAAAAAGACAAATTTCAGCCCGCGTTTTGGCGCGTGTCTTCGCGGCTTATAGTCACGTCGTTAATCCACTTTCCTCGAGCAACTCTAATTAATGTAAAGACAACCTTTAGAATCTCGTCGCTTTTTAAGATGGAGTACACTGCCCACACGGGCCAATGTAGGTACAACCCCGTGTAAAATCCAAGCGGAATACAAATAAACCACATAAAGACAACGTCCATAAATAAGACAAACCGTGTGTCACCGCCACCACGCAAAACGCCAATTAACATTGTACACGCCATTGAGGCAAAAACAGCGATTAAAGCGTAAACCGTCATAATGTCGCTTGCGTAGGATTTAGCAAGGTCTGAAATATTGTAAAGGGAGAGCATAGGGCCTTTTAAAAGCAACACGAGGCCGCCTGCCAACAGTCCAAACAAAACGCTTAACGCAATAAATGTGTTTGAATATTCCTTAGCAAGGTCGTATTTGCCATTGCCCACGGTGTTGCCAACTATTACAGCCGCGGAGTTGGCAAGGCCAATCATCATAACCATAACAAGCTGCGAAAGTACGGTGCAAATTGCGTTTGCCGCAGTGAACTCTCTGCCCATACGCCCAACGACAATCGCTATTACAGCAACACCCGCACCCCAGACAAGCTCGTTTATCACGACAGGCATAGCGTTTTCCATAAAGTTGCGTAAAATATTGAGGTTGCGTGAAAACAACATTTTGAATTTGTAGCCGATTTTCTTTTCGAAGCAAAAAAGATAGATTCCTACAATTAAAAGCTCAACTACTCTGGCAATGCAGGTAGCAGTTGCAGAGCCTACAACGCCCAAGGCAGGCGCGCCAAAATGGCCAAAAATCAAAACCCAATTGAAAAACAAATTCACGACAAATGAGCAAAGATAAACGACTATTGAAATTTTAACGGTGCGCACCGCTCGCAGCATTGTTACAGTGGCGCTTGCAATTCCACTAAACATGTATGAAAAGCCAATTACTCGCAGGAACTTTGTAGCCTCTGAAATAACAAGCTCGTCGGTGGCAAAAATGCTTACAATTTGCCGCGGAAAAGCTGTGGATAAAAACGTGAAAATAAGCGACGCCACTATTAAAATGCGGTACATCATTGTAATGACCTTGTGGATTGAAGGCACATCACCCTTGCCCCAAAATTGAGCAATCAGCACAACTGCCCCGCTACCTGTTCCAAACGAAAGCAGCATGTAAATAAACCCTAGCTGATTCGCGATTGCTCCTGCGGAAAGTTGCACCTCTCCAAGCAAGCCAAGCATAAGTGTATCTGTCATGGAAATGCCGAAATTAACCAAGTTTTGCAATGCAATCGGCACAGCTATCGCCGCAAGCTGGATATAAAAATGTTTATCCTTAACAAATATTTGCATAGACACCTCAAAAATTATTTGGCGGGAAAAACCGCATGAATATTATAACATTAATAAACTGTAATAACAATGAACATTGACGAAAAAACAAATGAATGCTAGAATAATGGTATAATTTGCCCAAGGAGAATGCTCATGTGGATTAATGATTTAAACAACTGGCAAAAGAAAAGACTTTACATAACAGTCGCCATATATTTAGTGGTTGGACTGACGCTATTGTCGTATTTTTGCTTTGTCTTGATTAGCGAGAGAAACCATGTAAACGATACTTTTGAGGGAAACCTCAAGGACGAACCACAACAAGCGGAACTTGCGCGGGAACAAAGCAAGAATGCAATAAGGGTGACTACAGGCACTTACGTTGAAAATCTGCGCGAAATCAACATGAAAAGCTCGTATTTCAGGGTCGAGATGCATGTTTGGTTTTCATGGGAGGGCGACGAAAATCTTGATATGGCGAATAATTTTCGCGTGTACAAAGGTTTGATAAACAAGAAGGCCATTATAAAGGATATTCACGAAAACGGCAAGAACTATCAACTTGTGGCGGTTGACGTATCGGTCTCAAAGAATTTTGATACGAAGTGCTTTCCGCTGGAATCCCATCAAATCTCCTTTTATATTGAGGCACTGCAACCTATTCAAGAGGTGCTGCTTCAGGCAGACCGCGTAAACAGCGGCCTAAATAGGTATATCGAAATTGGCGGCTTTGATTTTATGCGTTACGGCATTGGTAACGTTTCTTATATTTACGACACCACCTTTGGCGACCCAGAAGTCCCCGAAAACACAATGACGTCGGAAGTCATAACCACCCTTGAAGTCAATCGTTCCGATTTTGGGCTTTACTTTAAATGCTTTATTGCGCTTGTTGGCACTTTGACTTGGACGTTGATTGCATTATTCATATGCACCTACCACAGAGTTGACCCGCTAGGAATGTTGCCTGGCGCACTATTCGGCACAGTCGGTAACATAATGGTTGGCGCAAGCCTTTTGCCAGATGCGCTTGAGACGGGTTTGCTTGAGTTTGTAAACCTTTGGGGTATATTCACAATACTTGGCGTGGCAGTCGCTATAATCAACATCAACCGTATACGCAACACATATGAGGACAAAGAATTTGCCACGCTTTACGGCAGGGTTTTGTTTTACATAATGCTTGTTTTCGCAGTTGGTGGGCAGTTCTTGCTGCCATTTGTCACATATATGGTAGTATAGGCAGAGGATAAACATGAGAGAACGAATTTACGCAATGGTTCAAAAATCATCACGCGATGACAAGCTCGCTGTGTTCTATAACTTTTTTATAGTTGCAGTGGCTTTTCTTAGCATTCTGCCGCTGATGTTTAAGACGCAATACTATTTCTTCACGATAATAGATATCATCACAGTCTACATTCTATTTGCGGACTACGTGTTCAGATGGATTACATATGATTTTGCCACTAAGGAAACTGGCGCAAAGCCTTTTGTAAAGTACCCATTCACGCCATTTGCGCTGCTTGATTTGCTTTCGCTTTTGCCGTCAATGGGGTTGGTTGGGCAAAGCTTTCGCATTTTGCGAATGTTTCGCATATTCAAGATTTTTCGATACTCCAAAAACTTTAGAAGCATAGCGAAAGTACTGCAAAACGAAAAAAAGACACTGATTTCAGTGTTGATGATAGCAGTATTCTACATTTTTATTTCAGCGCTTGCAATGTTCTCCTACGAGCCAGACACATTCTCCTCGTTTTTTGAAGCTTGCTATTGGGCCACCACCGCGCTTACCACCGTGGGTTATGGCGACGTTTATCCTGTCTCGGATATTGGCCGCTTAATCAGCATGATTTCGTCGCTGTTTGGCATTGCAGTCGTTGCGCTGCCCGCAGGTATTGTGACGGCAGGCTTTTTGGATATGATGCACGATGGCAAACTCGACGATGAACCCGAGACAAAAACGGTGGCAAGCAGACCCTTTAATTCCGAAAATATCATTCGTCATGCGATTGTGATTCCAGTCGGCATTTTGATGAACTACTTTTTTGCTTTACTCGGGGATTATCTCAATTTACCTGTGTGGCTTGATGTTTCTGGCACGGCGTATGCAGCCTTGATTTTAGGCCCAACAGCGGGCTTGCTTGTTGGCTTAATCAACAACTTTTATCTTGCAATTTTCACCTTTGGAACAAGCACGCTTTTTTACTACGCCGTTAGCGCGTGTGTTGCGATTATTGCGGGGCTGTGCCTTAAAAAAGATAGCAAGTTTCAACCTAGCCGAATAATCCCTGCTATTTTGCTTACCATGGTAAGCTCTGCGCTTATATCCTCAATAGTGGACATTTGGGTAAACAAAGGCGCGCCACCTAACAGTTACTGGGAGAATTTTTACTATGCTATAGCTGTTAACGCCAATGTGCCGCATCTGCTCTCATATTTCGCAGGGGAAATAAGCGTCAAAGTTTTTGACACTATTGCTGTGGCTATTATCGTTGCAGTATTCTATTTTATCACGCCAAAATACCTCAAGCACGGCAGACCTCTCGAGTATATGGAATAGGCTTATTCTGTGGCGGTTTTCAAAACGGCATCGGTGTAATAGGTGCTCAAAATTTCGTCAAAGCTTTTGCCTTGCCGCGCAAGAAAATCCGCACCGTATTGGGACAATCCCACTCCGTGGCCGTAGCCTGTCACTGTAAAAATAAAGTTGCTGTTGTTATAGCTTACCTCAAAATCGTGTGAGCGCAAGCCGAAAATCTCGCGAACATCCTTACCCTGAAGCTGTTTGTCACCCACCGATATTTCCGAGACATAGCCAGACTCCGAGCGTTGCGGCTGCGAAAACCACTGCGACGCGTCTGCTCCAAGCTTTATATCGGGGTATGCGCTCGTCAAGGTGGCTTTGGCTTCTTGCTCTGTCAGCTTAACGGTGGTCTCAAAATTCGGGGCAAGCACGTCTCCCTCGCTTGTCACTGACTGCAAGTAGGGCGCACTGCCGCTCCAAACGTTTGCGGCGTCCTCGGTTTTCCCCGCAGAAATTGCGTGATAGGCTGCAACAATCGGCTCATCGTCGTATTCGAGTACGTAGTTCACAACGCTGTCAGCAGCTTTGCAAATTTTGCTCCAATAAAGGTCGGCAGTTTCGCCGCCGCCATAAAATTCTTTTGCAATCTCCTCTGTTATATAAACTTTCATGTTGGAGGGGTCTGCTTCAAAATCTGCACCCATGAGGGCAGAGTCTGGGGTTTTCTGCTGAACAATGTGGTTGTGCAGGGCAAAAGTGTGGGCTGCAACGGCCTGTGCCTTTAAAGCCTCGCTGTGAAAAGACGCGGGCATTTCCGCCGCTACTGCGCCGCGAACAAAATCCCGCAAGCTCACCTCGTTTATCTCGCCGCTAGTTTTGTCAAGAATTTTAAAGCTCAACACGCTTTTTTCCTGGGACGCTGGCGCAAGCTCTTCCTCGGCGTATGCGTCCGCCTCCGCTTGCTCCTGCACAATCAAATCATCTGTTGCGTCCACTACAGGGCTTTGCTCTGCCTCCACAGGCTCGATTTGAGGTGGATAGCTGTCCTCGGCGGCCACGGGTTTTGGCGCAACCACCTGCGGAACATGCACCTTTGAATCTACTTTTTGCGTGGTATCTAGCTCAAAGTTAAGCGCAATCATTGGGATAACAAGCAGCATAAGCGCCATCACCGAAACAAACAGGCCAATTGCTTTCACAAACATCATTCCTTCCAAGGTTTTCTTGACTTTTTAGCGCAATATTGGTATACTGAAATTCGCCCCCTCGAATGCAGGGGGCTGTATTTTTGGCGGTCTCCGCCGTTTTTTCGGACAAGGTACTACATGTCTATGCGGGGCAACCCGCAAGTATAACTAAATTGATAGAGGAGAAGCCTTGTGAAAGCATATTTTAAATTTATACTTGGTCTCTACTGGCTGGCATTAATTGTTTGCGGAGCATGTCGCATATTGCTCAAGCTTAATTTTATGGACGTTGCCACAGGCTTTTACAAAGGCGGAGATTTTATTGTCCTAATCTTCAATATATTGCTTGCGGCGGTGCCGATAATTTTGTTTGCAAGCAACCGTTTGGAAAAAACCGACGACGATTACTCTGTTTACACCCGCGGTCGCGCAGTCAACTTGCTCGCAATTCTAACAGGGCTTACAATAATCGCATTTGCCGTGATTGGCGCACCAGAATCGTATTTGCAACAGGGACACAGCGTCTTGTTCTACCAAATTCGCGATTATGTAAATATTTTCCTTGGCGTTCTTTCGGGCCTTGCGTTTGTTTATCTTGGCGTAAGCGGCGTGTTTGGCCGCAACAAACCACCATTTAGTCTTGTAGTGGTTATCCCTGCAATTTGGCAGCTTGTTTTGCTAATTACACGTTACAACAGCTACACAACAGTCGTTTCAATCTCCGACCACTTGCTGTTAGTTTTATTCATGATTTGTGCTTCTTTGTTCTTGATGGGGCAAGCCCGCACACTTTGCGGCCACATGCGCAAAGACGGTAGAAACTACACCATTCCCGCAGGCTTGAGCGTGTCGCTTTTCGGCTTTATGCTGACAGTGCCAAACTATGTTTACATGCTTGTGAATAATTCCAAAATGCCAACAGCTTTGCTAGGAATGCTTGAAAGCGCATATATTCTTGCTTTGAGCATTTACACTCTTGTGTTTGTCACAGGTTTGGTGCGTTCGATTAAAAAGGTTTAAAGATATAGTACGGGAGTATGATAATATGGGAAAAGTTGCAAACGAGGGCAAGTCGCTTGTTGTTGAAGTTGATGGCGTAGGCTATGAGCGCATACCTGTCAAGACACACATCATCACTGATGTGGACACAGTTTCAGACGTTTTAGTCAAATACATTAAGCCCATCATGCAAGAGGGCGACATAATCTTCATGTCGGAAAAAGCAGTCGCTTGCACACAAAAGCGAGCAATAAAAATGTCCGACATTCACCCGCGACCACTAGCGACGTTTTTGAGCCGCTATGTGTACAAAACTCCTTACGGCATTGGCCTTGGTATTCCTCAAACTATGGAGATGGCCTTGCAAGAATGCGGCACAATCCGTATTTTGTTTGCGGCCGCAATCTCCGTAATCGGCAAGCTTTTTGGCCAAAGAGGCTGGTTTTACATGGTTGCAGGCGAAAAGGCGCGTTCAATTGACGGCCCATGCGACTGCACAATTCCGCCGTACAACGAATACGTTGTGCTAGGCCCTGTTGACCCCGACAAAACCGCCGAAATTGCATCAAAAAAATCTGGCTGCCCACTGTTTGCAATAGTCGACCTCAACGATTTGGGCGGCAATATTCTTGGCGTGTCCACTCCAAGTCTCACCCATGAATATCTGCTAAAAATTCTTTGCGACAACCCCCTCGGCCAATCCACAGAGCAAACCCCACTTGGCATTATTCGCAAGGTAAGCGCAGACGTTAAGTCAAGCGATGAAAACACAGCCAAATCTTGGTTTGAATCCAATAAAGAAAATATGATTGCGGATTTGCGCCGAATTGTCGCAATACGCAGCGTGTCCGACCCTGACAGCGAGGTCAAACCTTTTGGCCAAAGCTGCAAAGACGTCCTCGACGAAATGCTCAGGATTTGCGAAGAACACGGCATTGAGTGCAAAAATTACGATTATTACTGCGGCAGCGCATTTTTGAAAGGCGAGACTGACAAGGAAGTTGGCATCTGGTCACACCTTGATGTTGTGCCCGACGCTGGCGACTGGAAATTCCCTCCTTTCGATGGCAAAATCGTCGACGGCTTTATGGTTGGTCGCGGCGTAATCGACAATAAGTCCGCTGCAATAATGGGCTTGTACCTTATGCTGTACTTCCGTGAGAACAAAATTCCGCTAAAGAGTGGCATACGCCTGTTTTTTGGCTGCAACGAAGAAAACGGTATGCTTGACCAAAAATACTATATTGAGCACAACAAGCTGCCAGATTACTCGCTTATCCCCGACGCGGAATTTCCCGTCGGTTACTGCGAAAAAGGTATACTTGCCCTCAATTTGAATTCACCCGCTCTTTCAAGCTCGATTATTGCGCTTGAAGCGGGGCTTGTAGGCAACATGGTCGCCGACAAAGCTTACATCAAGCTTGTAAAAACCCCAGAGCTTGCTGAAAAAATTGCCACGATTGCTGACGCTTCCGCTTGCGACGACCACATTGAGATTCGCGCAGTAGGCAAGGCAACACATGCGGCCTACCCACAAGGCTCGGTAAATGCAATAAATGTGCTTTCAAAGCTTTTGATTGAGAACAATCTTATCTCCGAAGCTGACAAAAAAGCCTTCTCATTTATATCTGAAATTACTGGTGATTACACTGGCGAAATTCTTGGAATCAACGTGTCTCACCAAGAATTCGGCGAACTCACCTGCATATCTGGCAAGCTGAATTTTGCAGGCGGCAAAGCTGTTCTAAACCTCAACATTCGCTATCCCTACGGCGAAAACGGCGACATTATCACAACCGTTATAAAATCTCGCGCAATCGAGCACGGCTTCACACTCACCGACGCAAACAACCGCCCGCCGAGCCACGTAGCCAAGGACAGCGATTTTGTCAAAGCTTTGGTGTCTTCCTTTAGCGAAGTTACAGGTAGCGACCTTGCGCCAGTCATCATGTGTGGTGGAACGTACGCGCGCAACTTGCCAAACGCTGTTGCCTTCGGTCACATCTTCCCCCACAGCATGGCAAAGCACCTAGATTTGCCCGATGGTCACGGTGACGTTCATCAACCCGACGAAGCCTTAAACTTGGATGAATTTATGACAAGCCTTGAGATTTACGTTAACACAATCAAGCGAATCAATGAGCTAATTTAGCTTTATATGCATAATCGACAAATAACCGCTCCGTATTTTGTACGTGGGCGGTTATTTCTTACAGTTTTGGACAAATTACGTCTTGAATGTTGCGCCTAGAATTGATATAATCTAAGCGTATGAATTTAATCCGTGAAGGGAGTCTGGTTGTATGA
>JAVBKH010000178.1:0-8815 GCA_031554155.1 Oscillospiraceae bacterium | reverse complement strand
TCTATAATCCAATTTTGTTTTTCTTCTGGCAAGTTTAAAAACGTCTGTTTTGGCACTAATATCACCTTCTTTGCAATGTGACCATGTAGTCATATGACTGTGTGGTCACATTATATACCTACTTATTTCCGTTGTCAATATTATTTTACAAAATATTTTTTAATAGTATTTGGACGGATTCCCATACGCAGGCGGTCGCGCCTTGTTTCGCAAATTTATGCGATTAAAATAAGGTTCTGCCGTCCTCGGTTTTTATGCTGATTTTTGCTTTATCAAAGTATTCAAGCAACAAAACCGCCACTCTTCGCGAAGTGCAAAGGGCGTTACGATACTGCCCAAGCTGTACATTGCCAACCATTGCAAGCTGCAAAAACAACTCAAGCGCGGCTTCGTAATGCTGCTTGTGAATGTACACAGTGTCGTCTAGGCGAACAAGCTTGTCCAAGCGCACAAGCTCTATCAGCGCGTTTATGCGAAGCTTTTCGTCAAGGTCTGGCATTGCAACGCTTGCGGCTGATGGATTCACGCCATAGTCAAGGTATATTTGCTCAAGCCTGTCTAAAGGCAGCTCACGGTTGCTTTTTGCCAGATTTTTTTTCGAGATTTTTGCTTTTGACTCAATCTTTTCTTTGCGAAATTTGGTCGGTGCGGCGTCAATAACAACTCCGCCGCCAATTGTGACTTGCGGCGAATAAAATCGAATGATAAAGTGGTCGCCGACTTTTGCGGTGACAGGCTCGTCGAAATAAACCTGCGCCTCACATTTTTGGTCTGGGTTGAGCATTGTTTTTCCAAGCAAAACAACCTTGCCAACCAGTTTTTTTGCACCTAGATATACATGAACGCGGCTTCGATTTTTCACCGAAAACAACGCGTTTTTCAAAACCTCAAGATTCACTTGCAGCAGCAAGGTCGGCTTGAGACTTCCTGTCTCTGCAAGCACGTCGCCACGCGAGACTTCTTCTTTTTTTACGGCAAGGTTAACGGCAACGCGTTGGCCTGCAAAGGCTGCCTCCACTGGCTGCGAATGTACCTCAAGCCCGCGAATGCGAACAGGCGCGTCACTTGGGTACAGGCTTGCGGAGTCGCTTAGGTTGAGCGTTCCGTCAGTCAATGTGCCTGTTACCACAGTGCCAAAACCGACAACGGAAAAAACACGGTCAACAGGCAGCCTAAAGCCGCCTGTGCCGTGTTTTGTGGGTATTTTTGCAGATTCTATAAAAATTTGCGTACGCAAATTATCAATGCCGTCGCCTGTTTTGGAGCTTACAGCTACAATGTCTGCATCCTTCAAAAATGTGGCAGCTACCGCGTTTTTCACATATTTGCCTGTTTTCGCGAGCGTTTCGCTGTCCACTAAATCAGCCTTGGTGAGAACGATTATGCCGCGCTTTACCCCAAGTAAGCCGAGAATATCCAAATGCTCGCGTGTCTGGGGCATTATTCCTTCGTCGGCAGCCACTACCAAAAGCGCCAAGTCAATTCCGCTTGCACAAGCGAGCATATTGCCGATGAATTTTTCGTGGCCAGGCACATCTATAATCCCGAGACGAACGCCGTCTGGTGCATCAAGATACGCAAAGCCCGACTCAATCGTGATGCCGCGCTTTTTTTCTTCGGGCAAACGGTCGGTTTCAACACCCGTCAAAGCCTTTATTAATGCCGTTTTTCCGTGGTCAATATGTCCTGCTGTGCCTATAATAATATTTTGCATTTTTCTACCGCCAAGTGGCTCAATTGCCAAAGCCGCAATTTGGGTATGTACAAGTCTCGCAGTTTAGGCAAAGTCCGCCGTGGCCAAATTCGGCAAGCTGCTCCGCTGTGACGTCGCAGTCCGCCATAAGGCGTGGCAAAATCAAGTCGAAAATTGTGCGCTTGGAGTACATCACGCAGCCTGGCAATCCGAGAATCGGCACACGATTTTGCAAATAGGCAAGCATAAACATTGCCCCAGGCAAAACGGGCGCGCCGTAGCTCACAACTTTTGCGCCTGTATTTTTTATGGCAAGGGGCGTGCGGTCGTCGGGGTCAACGCTCATTCCGCCACTGCAAAGCACTATATCTGCACCCTTCTCAACCATCGCGAGAATGGCTTTTGTAATGGCTGCGTTATCGTCCCCGAGAATTGACGTTTCGAGAATTTCCGCACCGTATTCGCCTACTTTATCTATTAAGACAGGCGTGAATGTATCCTTGATTCTCCCCGCGAGAACCTCGCCGCCTGTGGCGATTATGCCCACCTTTTTGTTTTTAAAAGGCAACAAGCCAAGCAACGGTTTATCACCGCCGATTGCTTTTGCGGCTTGCATTTTCTCCTCCGAAATCACAAGCGGAATTACCCGCGTGCCTGCAAGCTTGTCCCCTTTTTTCACAGCAAAGCCGCGGTGGCGTGTGGCAAGCATAATTTCTCCCAGTGAATTTAGCTCAAACATACGCTGCTTGTCCGCGAGAAAAAGCCCGTCACAGTCGGCAAAAACATCAATTTTGCCCTCCTTGACTTCTGAGGGGGACATATTTTCGCCAGCCGCAATTTTGTACAAAATTGCAGCAGCTTCGTTTTCGTGGAGAGCGCCTTCTTGTTTTTCCCATACAAACAAGTGTTCCTTGCCTAGCGACAACAGCACAGGGATATCCTCGGCCGTAACCACATGACCTTTGCGGAATCTTGCGTCCTTGGTAACGTCCTTGATTATTTGCGTGATATCGTGGCAAAGTATATGCCCGATTGCGTCAACAGTGCGGATTTCTTTCATATAATAGCCTCAAATGCGCTTAGTATTTCGGCAAAATGTCGCTCCTCAATTGTGCGCGCGTCAAAGATGAGCTTGCCGTGAGAAATTCGACCGATTATTGGGGTTTCATGCATTCTAAAGCCCTGCTCGAGGGCGTGGACAGAGCCGTTCAACACCTCAAAGACCACAGACCAAGATATTATCTTTTGACCAGGGGCAGAGCCACCGCCTGCTTCGCCCTCGGTTTGCTCCGTGATTATGCGAATGTTTGACGGTGCTTTTTTGTTAAGCTCGTCGCAAAGCAGCTCGGCTTTTAGCCGAATCAGCTCAATGTCGGCGTTGAGCATGGCAAGGGCAGGGATTTCCGCCCGCGCTTTTTCTGGCTCAAGGTACAGCCGCAAAGTGGCTTCAAGTGCGGCTAAGGTCAGCTTGTCTGGCCGCAGGGCGCGTGTGAATGGGTGCGCGCGAAGCTTTGCAATAAGCTCCGCTTTGCCGAGAATTATGCCCGACTGTGGCCCGCCCAACAATTTGTCCGCACTAAAGCACAAAAGGTCTGCGCCGTCGGATATTCCCTCGGAGATTGTGGGCTCGTCAAAGGAAGTGCCGCCAAGTGAGCCGCTGCCAAGGTCATAGATTACAGGGATTTTGTGCTGACTGCCAAGCCGTTTCAGCTCTGCTACCCTTGTTTCCTCGGCAAATCCGATTACACGGAAATTGCTTGTGTGAACTTTTAGCAGCGCACCTGTATGCTCTGTTACGGCAAGCTGATAATCGGAAATTCGGGTCTTGTTTGTAGTGCCGACTTCCTTCAAAATTGCGCCACCTTGAGCCATGATGTCTGGCAGGCGGAAGGAACCGCCGATTTCCACAAGCTCACCGCGGGAGACGATAACTTCACGGTTTTTGCAGAGAGCGGAAAGTATAAGCAAAACTGCGGCGGCGTTGTTGTTGACGACCATAGCCGCTTCGCAGCCTGTAAGCCCGCGCAAAAGCCCCTCCACGTTTGCATCTCGGCTGCCGCGAACACCCTCGCTTGATTTATATTCGAGGGATGAATATTCAGTCGCAACTGCCTTGACATGCTCCATCACGGACTCGGAAAGAGGTGCTCTGCCAAGATTTGTGTGAAGAACAATGCCCGTGGCGTTAATCACAGGCCGCAGGTTAAAAGTCGACTTCACTTTAACGGCATCGACCATAAGCTCCGCAAGCTCTGTGTCGCTTGGAAGCTCGGTGATTGCGCCCGAAAGAATTTTTTTGCGCAACCCTTCAACAATTTCGCGCACAGCTTCAAGCAAGATGGGGTATGGCGCGGCTTTCATTTCGGGGCGACTTACTGCTAGCTTTAAAGCTTCGTCAATCTTGGGTAAATCGCGAAGCAGCGCAAGGTTATCGGTCATAGCTTACCTCCGAGCGTCAAGTTGTGCAAATGCACTATACAACATCAATAGATATGCCATTAAAAGGCAAAACATGTCCAATTATTCTGGCGTAGGGTGTGAATTCTTCCAGCATGGGCAGCAATTTTTTTGCGCTTGCTTCGGGCATCGACAACAAAAGACCGCCCGAAGTTTGTGGGTCAAACAAAATATTCTGCAAATGCTGCGGCACGTTTGCCGAGATTTTCACGAATTTTTCCAGATATTCGCGGTTGCGATAAGCTCCGCCAGGAATTATACCGTCTTGGGCAAGCTTTAAAACGTGGGGCAACAGGCATGGTTTTTCCGCAAATAGCTGAATCGTCACGCCGCTTGCGTCGGCCATTTCTCTAGCATGGCCCAAAAGCCCAAAGCCTGTAATGTCTGTGCAAGCGTTCACGCCAACGTTACAAGCCGCGTCGCGCGCGTATTTGTTTAGGGCAGCCATTGCTTCAATAGTCGGGGCAAGCTGCTCCTGTGTGATTAGGTCGGCTTTCGCAGCGGTGGTCGCAATTCCGCTGCCAAGTGGCTTTGTCAAAATCAAAACGTCGCCTGATTTAGCGGTGGCGTTGCTCCAAACCTCGTTTGGGTGAATGAAACCACTGACGCAAAGACCGTATTTTGGCACGGCATCGTCAATTGTGTGGCCGCCTGCGATAATTGCGCCCGCTTCGCGAACTTTATCCGCGCCGCCAAGCATTATGCTTTTTACAGCGTCCTGGGGCAGACACGACGGTATCATCAGCAAATTGAGGGCAAGTGTTGGCGTGCCGCCCATGGCGTAAACATCAGATAGGGCGTTTGCGGCGGCGATTTGTCCAAACAAATAGGGGTCGTCGACTACGGGAGGAAAAAAGTCCACAGTCTGGATTATTGCCAAGTCGTCTCGGACTTTGTAAACGCAAGCATCGTCGCTTGTGTCAAAGCCGACAAGCAGGTTTGCATCGACAAATTTCGGCAGTGAATTTATGGCTTCTGATAGAACACCCGGTCCTATTTTGGCCGCTCAACCAGCGCTGTTAGCCAGCTTTGTTAGTCTAAGCTTTTCTTCCAAACAAATCGCCTCCTTTCTACAAAATATTGTACCCTAATAACGAAAAAAATACAAGCGCGGAGTTTTCGCGCTTGTACTAATAAAGTTATGATTTACGGATTGAGGCTTGCATTTAAGGCCTAATAAACATTTGCGTCCACAAAGGTGTTCCGTTAATATTTGAGTACCCTACTCCGATTTCGGTGGTTTGAGTGCTTAGAATATTAGCCGAATGTCCTGCCGAATTCATCCATGAATCCATGACGCTTTGGGCAGTAGTCTGGCCTTTGGCTATGTTTTCGGCAGCGGCAGAGTAAGTGACTCCAAAGCTTGTGAGCATTTCAAACGGAGAGCCGTATGTGGGAGATTGGTGGCTAAAGTAGTTGTTTCTGTCCATATCTTCCGCTTTTGTTCGCGCCACCGCGGATAACTCACGATTAAAAGTCAAAGGCGTTAAGCCCCTTTGAGTTCTTTCAACGTTCACCAATTCCACAACTTGATTTTCCATTTGGGTTTGCGCATCAGTGGCTGTGTTAGGGTTTGTAGTGGGAACTTGAGGCCGTGGTGCAGGGGTAGGTGTCGGCGCGGGTGCGGGCGTAGGCGTAGGCTGTGGTATTGGATAGCTTGGCTGAGGAGTAGCAGGAGGCCTCGGCGTTGGCATATTGGGAAATGTCGGCATAGGGAATTGCGTACTTCTCTGCGGCACTGCAATTATAGGATTTTGACACATGAATGGGTCGTCTACAATCTGTGAGTTTAGTGAAAGCAGTTCATCAATGCTTATCTGGTATTTATTTGCAACATCGCATAGGCTCTCGCCATATTGTACCCTGTGGTATATGTATTCCATATCAATACCTCGCTCTTATTAAAATATATATTATATTATTTTATGACAAAGAGCGGTATTGGTTCTGAAAAGATTAATGCCTTCAAAAAAAGCCATCAAAAAAAGCGGCCTCACGATGAAGCCGCTTGGATTTTTTTGGTAGGATATTGGTTAAGATTCTGCGCGCTCAATGTTCAGCAGCATTTCAATTATAATTGGCTGCCATTCGTCCTTGTAGCTTTCCGCGCAATTAAAGCAGCCAAAAAAAATGCCGCCTTTAACTCCGACAGAAAAGCGCAAGGTGTAAATGCCAAGCACCTCGCTTGAAGCTACGCTTTCGTGGTACTGAATAGTTTCATCGCCCACTTCAATTTTTGTGATGTTTTCTTGAGGGGCATGTTTAAAGTAAGTGTCAATCATGCGCTGTCTATCAGCAATCGCAGAAATTGAAGAAAACTTGATTGCGATGCTTAGCGGGCTTTTTTCCTTGCCGAAAAAATAGGAATAGTTCGCAACTATTGCTTTATCTTCAAAAAAACTTTGCGGAATATACATTGTAAAATTGCCGCGAATCTGTCGTTTTGTAAAAGCGACATCTTCTCCGCCTATATTTGCAGTTCCATTGTCAAAGAATCCGTTCATAAATTCGCCTGCTTTCTTGTTTACCGATTCTATAGCTATTATCTCATTACTAATTGCATAAGTCAAGTTGAACTTTATTACACATGTTTGTGGGTATTATACAAAATTCCGCGAGAGTAATCTCGCGGAATTTGTTTTTACTTCTTAGGTATTACTTCAAGCCAGTAGCCGTCGGGGTCCGAGATGAAATAAATCCCCATTTTTGTATTTTCGTAACATATGCAGCCCATTTTTTTGTGCAGCTCATGGGATGCGGCGTAGTCGTCAGTTTCAAAAGCAATGTGCGATTCGTTGTCGCCAAGGTTGTACGGGTCGCTCCGACCGTGTAGCCATGTCAATTCAAGTTGGTGGCCTGTTTGGCCGTCGCCAAGGAATACCAGTGTAAAGTCGGGTTGCTCCTTGCGCTTGACTTCCACAAGGCCTAACGCCTCTTTGTAAAATTCAAGGCTTTTTTCAAGGTCAAATACATTTATGTTATTGTGAAGAAACTTGAAGTTCATTGTGCACCCTCCAAATATGAATTCCGTACACAATTATACAATAATTTAGTCACAAATACTAGAAGCAGGAAAGTTAAAAATAGTTACAAAAAAAATATTACAGCAGATAGCGGACATAAGCGGCGCTAAGAGCCACAAGGAACACCGCGCAGCTTATAAAATAAACATAGCGAAGTTTTTTAACAGTGATTGCCCGCGATAATATAAAGCAGAGGGCGACACCTACGATTAGCCCCAAAACGTCTATGGCAATGTGTAGCGACGAAGTTGGAATGTCTGTTTTAAGCGGCAGCTTGTAGATTGCCCAACCGATTATGTGAAAGACTGACACGCTGATTAACGGCAAGGCAAACAAAGCACCTGCGCGCCGACCAGACCGCAGGAACATAAAGCTCATGACCAATATTAGAGCAATTATTGCAAAGCTTTGGCCTATCAACTAATCACCCCTATTTTTTTGCGTTAATTACGCTGTCAACAGCTTTTTGAGCTTGCGCAGTATCGTCGGCAAGTACAAGAATAGCGATATCTCCGTGCGTAACGATAACTGGGTCGTTTAGCTTGGTCATTTCTGCGGGGACATAATTTTCAAAAGCAAGCTTCAAATCCGCCACGCGCTGCTCAATGGTTGCTTTTGCGGCCTGCACATCACTTGATTTGATTACGGCAATTTCTTCGGCGGTTGCGCCGCTTCCGCTAATGTAAATTGCAAAATCGGAAACTTTGTCGTCGATGCCATACCATTGCTTGGCAACATCGCCCTTGGCTTCCATAAGTGTGTCGCGGAAAGTTACGTTGTTGAGTATGGATTGTGCGGCGACGGCAGGCACAATGTTAGACTTGGCTTTGCCGCCACAGCCTGTGAGAATTACTGCAATAATGGTAAATACAACTAAAATCTTTTTCATTTTTCATCTATCCTTTTTTTGTTTTTGGCAATACTGTGTGGGTACGAAGATAATCAAACCATTTTATATAGTATTCTGGAGTTAGGTGCATTCCGTCGAGTGGGCTTGCTTCTTTAGGCAACATACCTTCACTATCGACAATGCCCTGTGCAACATCAACGTAATTTACGCCTTGCGCTTGTGCTAGTTTCAAAATTTCGGCGTTGTATTCCGAAATACGCTTGTTGTTTATATTTTTGCTTGTGTAAACTCGGTTTACGCCCGAAGTTACTGGCAGCATTGACTGAATGTATATGTCTGCCACTGGATACATCTGCTTTACAGCCTCAACAAAGGTTTTGTAGCCGCTCATAAAGTTTTCTTTGTCTGAATCGAGCGCGTTTGCGCCAAGCATGATATACACTTTTTTGCGGTCGCCCTTGGATTTTGCGGCTTGCAGCATTGTGACGCGCTTGCCGCCCACGGTAATGCACTCCGCCGTGTTTGCGCCACCAGGGCTTACGCCTTGAGCCGCGATAACTACGGCGTTTGGCACAAGGGTCTGCATATAAAGCGGTATACCTGTGCTGATTGAGTCGCCAAAAAATATGGCGTCGTCAAAGTAGTTGTAATTGACGGCTTTAGATTCTGGGACTGAACCCTCGAGTGCTGCGCGTGAAAAGGTTTTTGCGGGGACTGCGGCAGAACTTGATGAAGACGTGCCTTTTGCAGCAGCGGCTTCGCTTGCTGTTTTAATTTTGCCGACTTCAGAAG